>NZ_JASJSQ010000035.1:0-45634 GCF_030236855.1 Stenotrophomonas maltophilia group sp. Smal13 | reverse complement strand
AAGGAAATCTTCCTGCGCGAGCTGGTCTCCAACGCCGCCGACGCCGCCGACAAGCTGCGTTTCGAGGCCCTGACCCAGCCGGCCCTGCTGGAAGGCGACAGCGAACTGCGCGTGCGCGTCAGCTTCGACCCCACCGCCCACACCATCACCATCGAAGACAACGGTATCGGCATGAGCCGCGCCGAAGCCATCGCCCACCTCGGCACGATCGCAAAGTCCGGCACCGGCGATTTCCTGCGCCAGCTGTCCGGCGACCAGAAGAAGGATTCGCAGCTGATCGGCCAGTTCGGCGTCGGCTTCTACAGTGCCTTCATCGTCGCCGACGAAGTGGAAGTGACCTCGCGCCGCGCTGGCATGGCTGCAGGCGAAGGCGTGCGCTGGACCTCGCGCGGCGAAGGCGATTTCGAAGTCGCCACGGTCGACAAGGCCGAGCGCGGCACCCGCATCGTGCTGCACCTGAAGGACGGCGAGCACGACTTCGCCGATGGCTGGCGCCTGCGCAGCATTCTCAAGAAGTATTCGGACCACATCGGCCTGCCGATCCAGATGCCCAAGGAGGGCGAAGACGGCGCTGCCGGCGAGTGGGAGACCGTCAACCGCGCCAGCGCGCTGTGGACCCGCCCGCGCACTGAGATCAGCGACGCCGAGTACACCGAGTTCTACAAGCACGTGGCACACGACCACAGCGATCCGCTGGCGTGGAGCCACAACAAGGTCGAGGGCAAGCTGGAGTACACCTCGCTGCTGTATGTGCCCGGCCGCGCACCGTTCGACCTGTATCACCGCGATGCACCCAAGGGCCTGAAGCTGTACGTGCAGCGCGTGTTCGTGATGGACCAGGCCGAGCAGTTCCTGCCGCTGTACCTGCGCTTCATCAAGGGCGTGGTCGATTCCAACGACCTGTCGCTGAACGTCTCGCGCGAGATCCTGCAGTCCGGTCCGGTCATCGATTCGATGAAGGCCGCGCTGACCAAGCGCTCGCTGGACATGCTGGAAAAGCTGGCCGCCGACAAGCCGGAGCAGTACGCCACGTTCTGGAAGGAATTCGGCCAGGTGCTGAAGGAAGGCCCGGCCGAGGACTACAACAACCGCGAGAAGGTGGCCGGCCTGCTGCGCTTCGCTTCCACCCGTGGCGACGGCGATGCGCAGAGCGTGTCGCTGGCCGACTACCTCGGCCGCATGACCGAAGGCCAGGACAAGATCTATTACCTGACCGGCGAGAGCTACAGCCAGGTGCGCAACAGCCCGCACCTGGAAGTGTTCCGCAAGAAGGGCGTGGAAGTGCTGCTGCTGACCGACCGCATCGACGAGTGGCTGATGGGCTACCTGACCGATTTCGACGGCAAGGGCTTCGTCGACATCGCCCGTGGTGACCTCGACCTGGGCGCGCTGGAAACCGAAGCGGACAAGCAGGAACAGGAAGCGGCGGCCAAGGACAAGCAGGGCCTGGTCGAGCGCCTGAAGACGGTGCTGGGTGATGACGTGGCCGAAGTGCGCGTCTCGCACCGCCTGACCGATTCGCCGGCGGTACTGGCCATCGGCGAACAGGACCTCGGCCTGCAGATGCGCCAGATCCTGGAGGCCAGCGGGCAGAAGGTACCGGACAGCAAGCCGGTGCTGGAGATCAACCCGGGCCACCCGCTGATCGCCAAGCTGGATGCGGAAGCCGATGGCGCGCGTTTCGACGACCTCGGCCGGGTGCTGTTCGACCAGGCTGCGTTGGCCGCCGGTGACAGCCTGAAGGATCCGGGTGCCTATGTGGCGCGCCTGAACAAGCTGCTGCTGGAGCTGTCGGTCTGATCGAGGCGGTGGTCGCCGGGCATGGCCCGGCGCTACCGGGTGCTGGTGGATGCCAACCTTGGTTGGCATTCCTGCTCTGGTAGGTGCCAACCTTGGTTGGCACTGTTGCCCTGGTAGAGGCCAACCTTGGTTGGCGCCCCAAAAGCGTGCCAACCAAGGTTGGCACCTACCAGGGCGGGTCGAGCGTGCCAACCAAGGTTGGCACCTACCAGGGCGGGTCGAGCGTGCCGACCAAGGTTGGCACCTACCAGGCTGGGTCGAAGCGTGCCGATCAAGGTTGGCACCCACCAGGGGCGGCGGTTGGCACCTGCCAAAACGGTGTTGCTCAGGCGTCCCGATCCAGCAGTGAGCCCAGCATCTGGTCCTGGCGACGGATCACCGTGGCATTGGCGGCAAAGGCCACGACCTCGGCTTTCGCGGCCAGCAGATCACCCAGCGGCGCGCCGGCATCGGCGCCGATGGACGCCACCGAAGCCTGCACCCCACCCTGCTCGGTGGTAATGCGCTGCAACTGCAGGTGCTGGGCATCCGGGGTCGCCAGGTTGGCCACGTTGTGCGCGGCCACCTGCACGCCCTGCTGGGCCGCACGCATCCCGCTGAGGGCGATTCCCATCACGTTGTCCATGGCGGTCTCCGGGCCGCACCGCGCAGCCCTCCGGACCGGTTAACGGCCGGTGGGCCGCAACCTTGAGTCCACATCGGCCCGACAGGCCCGAGTGGTAGCATATCCCTCTGATTTCAGCGCCTTTTGCCAATGCTCAGTTTTTTCCGCCGCAAGAAGCCCCAGGATGCCCCCGCAACGGAGGCGCCCAAGACCCAGCACTACTCGGCTGAAGAGCTGGCGGCGGCATTCCCGTCGGCCGCGCCCGCCGAGGACAAGGAACCTGCACCGGTAGCAGTACCGGCCGAGCCTGCACCGGTCGAGCCCCCCCCGGTTATTCCGGCCCCAGCCGCACCGGTTCCAGCAGCTCCTGCGCCGACGGCTCAGATCGACGTCGCCCCCATCGCGACCCCGGCCATCGAATCGGCACCCGCACCGGTGCCTGAGCCCACCCCGGCACCGGCACCGGTCACCGACGACCTGCCTGCGGCCGCCTCGATCGACGCCGTTCCGGCGCCGGCTGGCAAGCCCGGCTGGCGCGAGCGCCTGCGCAACAGCGTCATCGCGCGCAGCTTTGGTGGCCTGTTCTCGCGCAACCCCAAGCTTGACGACGACCTGCTGGACGAGCTGGAAACCGCACTGATCACCGCCGACGTCGGCGTGGGTGCCACCACCGACCTGGTCGAGGGCCTGCGCAAGCGCATGAAGTCGCGCGAGTTCGCCGACGCCAATGCGCTGCTGGCCGCGCTGCGCGCCGAGCTGATCGCGATCCTGCAGCCGGTGGCCAAGCCGCTGGTGATCGACCGCAACGCCAAGCCCTTCGTGGTGCTCACCGTCGGCGTCAACGGCGTCGGCAAGACCACCACCATCGGCAAGCTGGCCAAGCGCTTCAAGGACGATGGCCACAGCCTGATGCTGGCCGCCGGTGACACCTTCCGCGCCGCCGCCGTGGCCCAGCTGCAGGCCTGGGGCGAGCGCAACGGCGTGGCCGTGGTCGCGCAGGGTCAGAACGCCGATGCCGCTTCGGTGGCATTCGACGCGCTGCAGGCCGGCAAGGCCCGTGGCACCTCGGTGCTGATCGCCGACACCGCCGGCCGCCTGCATACCCAGTCCGGCCTGATGAACGAACTGGGCAAGATCCGCCGCGTGCTCGGCAAGATCGACCCCACCGCCCCGCACGAAGTGCTGATGGTGATCGACGGCACCACTGGCCAGAACGCGCTGTCGCAGCTGCGCCAGTTCAATGCCGCAGTGAACGTGACCGGCCTGGTGGTGACCAAGCTGGACGGCACCGCCAAGGGCGGCGTGGTGTTCGCGCTGGCCCGCGAGTTCGGCATTCCGATCCGTTTCGCCGGCATCGGCGAGCGCCCGGAAGACCTGCGCGTGTTCGACCCGGAAGCCTTCGTCGACGCCCTGCTGCCCGAAGCGCTGGGCGCCTGATACACCGTGCAGCCACGCATGGCGTGGCTCTACTGCAATCCAGTAGAGCCACCCCACGGGCGGCTCCTCTCTGGAACACCGATGCCCCGCCAGCCGCACGCCAGCGCCGGAACCACGCAGACCGATGGCTTCGTCGCCCACCTGCTGCATTGGTTCGACGACCACGGCCGCCACGACCTGCCCTGGCAGCACCCACGCAGTCCCTACCGGGTCTGGCTGTCGGAAATCATGCTGCAGCAGACCCAGGTGAGTACGGTCATCCCGTATTTCCAGCGGTTCCTGCAGCACTTCCCGACCCTGCCCGACCTTGCCGCAGCCAGCAACGACGCGGTGATGGCGCAGTGGGCCGGGCTCGGCTACTACGCCCGCGCACGCAACCTGCATGCCGCTGCGAAGCGCTGCGTGGAACTGCACGACGGCGACCTGCCGCGTGATTTCGATGCATTGCATGCCCTGCCCGGCATCGGCCGCAGCACCGCCGGTGCGATCCTCAGCCAGGCCTGGAACGACCCGTTCGCGATCCTCGATGGCAACGTCAAGCGGGTGCTCAGCCGTTACCACGGCATCGATGGCTTCCCCGGGCTGCCGGCCATCGAGAAGCAGCTGTGGGCGATCGCCGAGGCGCATGTGGCGCAGGTGCCGGCCGGGCGCATGGCCGACTACACGCAGGCGCAGATGGATCTGGGCGCGACGGTGTGCAGCCGCGCCAAACCGGCCTGCGTGATCTGCCCGCTGCAGGATGACTGCGTGGCAGGGCGCGAAGGCCGCACCGCTGAACTACCCACGCCCAAGCCCAGCAAGACCCTGCCCGAGCGCGAGGCCGTTGCGCTGCTGCTGCGCGACGCCCAGCAGCGTGTGCTGCTGCAGAAGCGGCCGGACACCGGCATCTGGGCGCAGCTGTGGACGCTGCCGCAGGCCGATGCCGGCAGCGTGCTGCAGGACTGGTTCGACGTGCACGTCGACGGCTCGCTGGAAGAGGCCGAAGAGCTGCCAGTGCTGCAGCACACCTTCAGCCACTACAAGCTGCATCTGCAGGTATTGTCGCGGCAGGTACACGGCCTGCGCGTGGAAGAACCCACGCTGCGCTGGGTCGCCAGCGACGAACTGCACGCGCTGGGCCTGCCGGCACCGATCCGCAAACTGCTCGACGGCGCAACGATCAAGACGCCGAAACGAAGTTCCAAGAAACCCCGCAACCACGAGTGAATGCCATGTCCCGAACCGTCTTCTGCCAGTACGAACAACGCGATGCCGAGGGCCTGGACTTCGTGCCCTACCCCGGCGAACTGGGCCAGCGCATCTTCAACAACATCGGCAAGCAGGCCTGGGCTGCGTGGCTGGCGCACCAGACCATGCTGATCAACGAAAACCGCCTGTCGCCGCGCACGCCGGAGCATCGCGCGTTCCTTGAAGGCGAACTGGTCAAGTTCCTGTTCCAGAAGGACGCGGAAAAGCCGGCCGGCTTCACCCCGGAAGCCTGACACACAGGTAGTGCCGGCCGCTGGCCGGCAACCTGGCATCTGCGCGATGCCGGCCAGCGGCCGGCACTACCACGCTATTTCGTGCTTTCCTCGCGCTCCTGCACCTGCGCCTGGCGCAGCTCCTGCTCGGAGGCGCGCAGCGCCTTCACGTCCAGCTTGCGGATGCTGTCGATGAAGCACGGCATGCGCGGGCCACCGGCAGGGTCGCGCACCAGCACCTTGTCGAATCGCGCCGAAACACGGTTCATCTGGCTGGTCAGACCGATGGCGGTGGCATACGGCAGGTCCTGGCAGGGACCCCTCAATTCCAGCAGATAGGCCTCGCTGGGACGCGTCCACACCGCCAACGCGCTGTCACCCAGTTCGGTCCAGCCGTTGAGGCTGCCGAAGAACTGCATGTCGTTCTGCGGCGCGCCGGCGTGGGCACGGTACAGGTCAAGTTTCTCGGCAGAGCTGAGCCGGCCGGTGGTCGCGCAGGCGGCCAGCGCCAGGCAGAGTCCGGCCATCAGGATCGGGGTCTTCATGGCGATCTCCTCGGGGAACTGTCGCCATCATGCGCCTGCGCAGACAACGCCGGCGCGAAAGCCAGCACCCCATTCAGCAGCCGGTCGGCGGTCGCCCCAAGCAGGCCCAAGGCTCCGGATTCCGGTAGTCGCCAACCTTGGTTGGCGCTTGCCCTGCAAGAGCAGCCGACCAAGGTCGGCTTCCACCAAAGCGGGCCCGGCGCCTCAGACGTCGGCGTGGGCCAGTGCGTGCAGGCGCCCTTCGCGCAGCTCCAGCACCCGGTCCAGGCGCCGTGCCAGGCTGCGGTCGTGGGTCACCAGCACCAGGCTGGTATGCCGCGCCCGGTTGAGCTCCAGCATCAGCTCGAACACCGTTGCAGCCGTGCGGTCATCCAGGTTGCCGGTCGGCTCGTCCCCGAGCACGCAGGCCGGATGATTGACCAGCGCACGCGCCACGGCCGCACGCTGGCGTTCGCCGCCGGACAGTTCGCCGGGCTTGTGGTCCAGGCGATGGCCAAGGCCGACCGCTTCCAGCAGCGTGGTGGCCCGGCTGCTCGCCTCGGCCACTGCAGTACCGGCCAGCAGCACCGGCATCATCACGTTTTCCAGCGCGGTGAACTCAGGCAGCAGGTGGTGGAACTGGTAGACGAAGCCCAGCGCCTGGTTGCGCAGCAGGCCGCGCGCGGTATCGGACAGCGCTGACATGCGCTGGCCGGTCACATAGACCTCGCCGGCGGTCGGAATGTCCAGGCCACCCAGCAGGTGCAGCAGCGTGCTCTTGCCGGCGCCGGAGGCACCGATGATCGCGACCGTTTCGCCGGCGGTCACGGTCAGGTCCAGGCCATCGAACACCGGGGTCTGCAAGCGCCCTTCGGCGTAGGTCTTGCCCAGTGCTTCGGCGCGGATCACTTCATCGCCGCGGTTGAAGACCTTATTCATAACGCAGGGCCTCCGCCGGCTGGGTGCGTGCTGCCCGCCAGGCGGGATACAGGGTGGCCAGGAAGCTCATCAGCAGCGCGACCACGGTGATCGCCACCACGTCGCCGGTCTGCATGTCGGTCGGCAGGCCGGTGATGTAGTACACATCCTCCGGCATCAGCTTGACGTTGAACACGCTCTCGATGGCACCGAGGATGCGCTCCAGGTTGAGTGTGAGGGTGATGCCACCGATCAGGCCGGCCAGCGTGCCGAAGATGCCGATCAGCGAACCCTGCACCATGAACACCTGCATCACCCCGCCCGGGGTCAGGCCGAGCGTGCGCAGGATGGCGATGTCGGCCTGCTTGTCGGTCACCAGCATCACCTGCGAGGACACCAGGTTGAAGGCGCCCATGGCGATGATCAGCGACAGCAGGATGCCCATCACCACCTTCTCCATGCGCAGCGAGTGGTAGAGGTTGGCGTTCTGCTGGGTCCAGTCACTCACGCGGTAAGCGCCGCCAAGGCTCTGCGCCAGATCCACGCCCACTTCCAGCGAACGGTCCATGTCGTGCAGTTTCAGCCGCACGCCGGTGGCGCCATCGGAACGCAGCACGCGCTCCAGGTCCTTCATGTTGGCGAAGCCGACGCCGCGGTCGACCTCGTTGTAGCCGGCCTCGAAGATGCCGCTCACGGTAAAGCGTTTCATCCGTGGCACCGCACCGGCAGGCGTGCCCTGCACTTCGGCGAACGTCACCAGCACCTGATCGCCAACGTCCACGCCCAGCCAGATCGCCAGCTCCTTGCCCAGCAGCAGGTTGAAGCTGCCCGGCGTGAGGCTGTCATAGCTGCCCTTGGTGACCTTCTTGTCGATCACCGATACCTTCGGCTCCAGCGCCGGGTCGATGCCCTGGATGATCGCGCCCTGCACGCGCGGGCCGCTGATCATCGACTGGATCTCGATGTACGGCGCAGCACCGGCCACGCGCGGGTCCTTGCGGGCCACGTCGACCACCCGCATCCAGTCCAGCATCGGCTCGCCGTCGCGGCTGATGGTGGTGTGCGCGGTCATCTGCAGCAGGCGGCTGCGGATTTCCTTCTGGAAACCGCTCATCACCGCCAAGGTGGTGATCAGCACCGTGACGCCGAGCGCGATGCCCAGGATCGATGCCATCGAGATGAAGGAGATGAAGCCGTTGCGGCGCTTGGCGCGCAGGTAGCGCAGGCCAATGGCCACGGGAATGGGTTTGAACATGCAGGCACGCCGGTCAATTCAGCTTATGGTGCCATCGACCGGGGCCTACGGGAAACGCCACGTGCGGCCACGGCCAGTCGCAGTTCACGTCGCTGCCCGGAATCGAGCACATCCGGCCAGAACAGCAGGCGCCGGCGGCGGCGATCCTCACGCCAGAGCAACAACAGCCATGGACCACGCACGACCAGCTGGGGTGTATCGGCGTCCTGCCCGGCCACCTGCAGCGGCTCGGGCGGTGCCGGCAGAAGCACCTGCACGCGCGGCCTGCGCTGTCGCCAGGCCAGTTCGGCCAACCCGATGACCCAGGCCAGCACCACCGCGGGCATCAGCAGCCGTGAAGGCAGATCCGATGCACGCAGCAGCCAGGGCGCAGCCAGCAGCACCGCCAACTGGGCGGCAGCCTGCAGCCGCGAGGGGCGCCACTCAAGGCTTGAGGGCGAGGATCTTCTGCATGAGGGGGATCGCGTGCGCATGCGGGCAGGCCTCATAGCCCATGAACCAGCGCCACAACTTATCGTCCTCGCAGTCGAGCAGGAACAGGAAAACCTCGCGCTCTTCGGTCGGCGCAGTGCTCCATTCGTGGTCCAGGTAGCGACCGAACAGCTGGTCCAGCTCACGCATGCCGCGGCGGCAACGCCAGCGCAGCTTCTTCAGCAGAACGTCTTCTTCCATCATGTTTCTCCAGATACAGCAAAGCCACGCATGGCGTGGCTCTACTGGGGTGGCACAGCCACGCGTGGCGTGGCTCTACCGGGTACAGCCAGGCCTGATCAGGCGCGGCGTTCCATCATCAGCTTCTTGATCTCGGCGATCGCCAGCGCCGGGTTCAGGCCCTTCGGGCAGGTCCGGGCGCAGTTCATGATGGTGTGGCAGCGGTACAGCTTGAACGGATCTTCCAGATCGTCCAGGCGCGCACCGGTGTCCTCATCGCGCGAGTCGATGATCCAGCGGTAGGCCTGCAGCAGGATCGCCGGGCCCAGGTAACGCTCGCCGTTCCACCAGTAGCTCGGGCAGCTGGTCGAGCAGCAGGCGCACAGGATGCACTCGTACAGGCCGTCCAGCTTCTTGCGGTCTTCCGGCGACTGCAGGCGCTCACGATCCGGCGGTGCCGGAGTCTGGGTGCGGATCCACGGCTTGATCGAGGCGTACTGCGCGTAGAAGTGGGTCAGGTCCGGAACCAGATCCTTGACCACGTTCATGTGCGGCAGCGGGTAGATCGGCACTTCCTTCTTGCCGCAGTCCGAGATGGCTCGGGTGCAGGCCAGGGTGTTGGTGCCGTCGATGTTCATCGCGCACGAACCACAGATACCTTCGCGGCAGGAGCGGCGGAAGGTCAGGGTCGGGTCGATCTCGTTCTTGATCTTGATCAGGGCGTCCAGGACCATCGGGCCACAGGCGTCCAGATCGACTTCATAGGTATCGGTGCGCGGGTTGCTGTCGTCGTCCGGACTCCAGCGGTAGATCTTGAAGGTGCGCACGTTCTTGCCGCCGTTCTTGACGGGGAAGTGCTTGCCCTTCGTGATCTTGGAATTCTTGGGGAGTGAAAACTCGGCCATGGCTGCTCTCGTTGGCTCAGGCGGCCCGCGCCCGTGGGCGCGGATTGCATGGTAGGCGGGGTCGGATCAGTACACGCGCGGCTTCGGCGGCACCACGGACACGTCGTCGGTCAACGTGTACATGTGCACCGGACGGTAGTCGAAGCTGCACTTGCCCTTCTCGTCGACGCTGACCAGGGTGTGCTTCTGCCAGTTGACGTCGTCGCGGTCCGGATAGTCCTCGTGCGCATGCGCGCCGCGGCTTTCCTTGCGCTGTTCGGCCGAGTTGATCGTCGCCACCGCGTTGAGCAGCAGGTTGTTCAGCTCGTAGGTCTCGATCAGGTCCGAGTTCCAGACCAGCGAACGGTCGGAGACCTTCACGTCCTGGAACGAGTCGAAGATCTTGTCCATCTTCTCGCAGCCTTCCTTCAGCGTCTGGCTGGTGCGGAAGACCGCCGCGTCGGCCTGCATGGTGCGCTGCATGCGATCGCGGATGACCGAGGTCGGGGTATCGCCGTTGGCGTGGCGCAGCTTGTCCAGCAGGCCCAGCGCCTTGTCGCAGGCATCGGCCGGCAGCGGCTTGTGCGACGCGCCCGGCTTGATGGTCTCGGCGCAGCGGTTGGCCACTGCACGACCGAACACCACCAAGTCCAGCAGCGAGTTCGAGCCGAGGCGGTTGGCACCGTGCACCGACACGCAGGCGGCTTCGCCGATCGCGTACAGGCCAGGGATCACCGCATCGGGGTTGTCGCCATCCTTGCGCACGACTTCGCCGTGGTAGTTGGTCGGGATGCCGCCCATGTTGTAGTGCACGGTCGGGATGACCGGGATCGGCTGCTTGTGCACGTCGACGCCGGCGAAGATGCGGGCGCTCTCGGCGATGCCCGGCAGCTTCTCGTCGATCACGCCCGGGCCAAGGTGGGTCAGGTCGAGCAGGATGTGGTCCTTGTGCTCGCCGACGCCGCGGCCTTCGCGGATCTCGATGGTCATCGAACGGCTGACCACGTCGCGCGAGGCCAGATCCTTGTAGTGCGGTGCGTAACGCTCCATGAAGCGCTCGCCGCTGCTGTTGCGCAGGATGCCGCCTTCACCGCGGACACCCTCGGTGATCAGGCAGCCGGCGCCGTAGATGCCGGTCGGGTGGAACTGCACGAACTCCATGTCCTGCATGGCGATGCCGGCACGCATGGCCAGGCCGCCACCGTCGCCGGTGCAGGTGTGCGCCGAGGTGGCGCTGAAGTAGGCACGGCCGTAGCCGCCGGTTGCCAGCACCACGCCCTGGGCGCGGAACAGGTGGAGGGTGCCGTCGGACATGTCCAACGCCAGCACGCCGCGGCAGGCACCTTCGTCATCGAAGATCAGGTCGAGTGCGAAGTACTCGATCATGAAGCGTGCGTCGTGCTTCAGCGACTGCTGGTACAGGGTGTGCAGCATCGCGTGGCCGGTACGGTCGGCCGCCGCGCAGGTACGCTGCGCCGCCGGGCCTTCGCCGTACTTGGTGGTCATGCCACCGAACGGACGCTGGTAGATCTTGCCTTCGGCAGTGCGCGAGAACGGCACGCCGTAGTGTTCGAGCTCGATGATGGCCGGAATGGCCTCACGGCACATGTACTCGATGGCGTCCTGGTCGCCCAGCCAGTCCGAGCCCTTGATGGTGTCGAAGAAGTGGTAACGCCAGTCGTCCTCGCCCATGTTGGCGAGTGCGGCCGAGATACCGCCCTGGGCGGCAACGGTGTGCGAACGGGTCGGGAAGACCTTGGTCAGGCACACGGTCTGCAGGCCCTTGGCGGCCAGGCCGAACGTGGCGCGCAGGCCGGCGCCGCCGGCGCCCACCACGACCATGTCGTACTTGTGTTCGGTGATCTTGTAAGCGGACATCTAATCTGGATTCCTGTGTAGGTGCCTGGGCTCAGGCAACGCCGAGGGCGATGCGGCCCACCGCAAACACACTGACGATCATGCCGAGCACGGCGACGAACTTCACCGCGGTCTGCAGCACCAGGGCCAGCAGCGATTCGTGGATGTAATCTTCCAGCACGACCTGCATGCCGAGCTGCGCGTGCCAGAACATGGCGATCAGCAGGCCGATCAGCGGCACGGCGTTCCACGGCTTGGCCACGGCGGCGGCGGCGGTCGCGTAGTCCGAGCCCAGCAGGCCCAGCACGAAGACCAGGAACCAGATGCCCAGGGCCACCAGGGCGGCGGCGGTCAGGCGCTGGTGCACGAAGTGCTCGGTGCCGGTCTTGGCCGAGCCAAGGCCGCGCACGCTCTTCAACGGGGTACGGAACTTGCTCACGCGGCACCTCCGAACATCACATAGGCCCACACCAGCAGGGTGATCACCAGGCTACCGATGACCGACAGCCAGCTGCTGCGGATGAAGGCGGGGATGCTGAAGCCGATGGCGAAGTCCTGCACCACATGGCGGATGCCATTGCACAGGTGATAGGCGAACGACCATGTCCACGCGAACAGGAACACGCGGCCATACCAGGCCCCGGCGTGGCCGGTGAAGCAGTTCCAGGACTCGGGCCCCATCATCAGGGCCAGCAGGCCGGCGGCGATGATGAGGGCACCAACAGACAGAAAGACGCCAGTGGCTCGATGCAGGATCGAGGTGGCCATCTGAATCTGCCAGCGATACACCTGAAGGTGCGGGGAAAGTGGGCGTTGTCTGGTCGCCATTCGCTGGGCTCGTTGTCTCGGCTGGGCGGCACACGGCCGCGTTGGCTCAATGCTGATCAGAAATCGATGCAGCGTCCGTTTTTCTCCCAATCGCCGTACCGCACCGGATCAAGTCCGCCGCGGCCGCCGAATTCCTCTGCTTTTTCCTGTTCCACGGGCACGGGTGCCGCGGGGACCAGCGGGGCTTCAGATTCGTCGTCGGGAGTGGGGGTTGTTTGGCCTATCATGTTCGGTCTCGCAACGCACAAATTTTAGACCTCGTTCACGTGCCTGACAACCTGCCCCCTGCTTTCGTCGGATATCCGCGCCTGCCCGGCCACCAGCTGCTGAGCCTGCAAGGCCCGGATGCGGCTGTCTTTGCCCACGCCCAGTTCAGCAGCGATGTCACTGCCCTGCCCCTGCTGCACTGGCAGTGGAGCGCCTGGCTGAGCGCCAAGGGCCGCACCCTGGTGGTGTTCCAGCTGCTTCGGCTGGCCGAAGACCATGTGATGCTGGTGCTGGCCGACGGTGATGCCGATGCGATTGCGTCGCAACTGCAGCGCTTCGTGTTCCGCCGCAAGGTGAAGGTGCAGGTGCGCAGCGATCTGGCCGTGGCCGGTGCGTTCACTGCGCCCGAAGCCGCCAGCGGCGCTGCGATTGCGCAGACCGCAGGTGACGGCTGGGAGCTGGACCTGGGCAGCGACGCCCTGCCGCGGACCCTGCGCATTGGCAGCGCCGATGCCTTCGCCGCCGGAAGTGAAGCCGATGAGGCCGCTTTCGCACTGGCCTGGCGCCAGGCCGACCTGCGCTACGGCCTGCCCCGGCTGCAAGAAAGCCAGCGCGAAGTGTGGACCCCGCAGCAGCTGGGGTTGGACCGCCTGAACGGTTACAGCGTGAAGAAGGGCTGCTATCCCGGCCAGGAAATCGTCGCCCGCACCCACTTCCTCGGCAAAGCCAAGCGCGCGGTGCAGCTGCTGCATACCGCGGCACCGGCGCAGGCCGGCGATGGCGTGCAGCAGGATGGCGCAGCGCTGGGCACGATTGCCTGCGTGGCCGGCGACCTGGCACTGGCGGTGCTGCCGCTGGAAGCCAGCGACGCTGATCTGCAGGTGGGTGATGCGATCGCGCAGCGCATGCCGTTGCTGGATGGCCTGGCGCGCTGAGCCCGGTGGATGAAGGAATGGTAGTGCCGGCCGCTGGCCGGCAACCATGCATGGTTGAAGTTGCCGGCCAGCGGCCGGCACTACCCGTTACAGCCGCTCGCCGGATTCCGGGTTGAAGAAGTGCAGGCCCTGCGGGTGGATCGCCACGCGGATCTGCTCGCCCACCGCCGGCAGCGACTGCGGCGCCACGCGCATGGTCAGCGCGTGCTGGCCACTGCTCAGGTTGACGAAGATCTCGTTGCCGACCGGTTCGATGCCTTCAATGCGTGCGGCAAATGCATGCGCATCATCAGCACTGGCCGGCTGCAGGTGTTCCGGACGCACGCCCACCGCGATCGGCTTCTGCAGCCATGCCGGATCGATCGTGGCCTGGCCCAGCGGTGCGCGCCATTCGCCGTCGACCACGGTCACGCCGCCGGCATCGCCCTGCAGCGTGCCACGCAGCACGTTCATCGCCGGGCTGCCGAGGAAACCGGCCACGAACAGGTTGGCCGGGCGGTCGTACAGCGCCATCGGCGTATCGATCTGCTGGATGATGCCGTCCTTCAACACCACGATGCGCTGGCCCAGGGTCATTGCTTCGACCTGGTCGTGCGTCACGTAGATCATGGTGGTGCCCAGCTTGCGGTGCAGCTGCGCGATCTCGGTGCGCACGCTGTGGCGCAGCTTGGCATCGAGGTTGGACAGCGGCTCGTCCAGCAGGAACACCGCCGGCTCGCGCACCAGTGCGCGACCCAGCGCAACACGCTGGCGCTGGCCACCGGACATCGCCTTGGGCAGCTTGTCCATCATCTCGGTCAGGCCCAGGGTCTGCGCTGCTTCGGCGATGCGCTTGTCGATGGTCGCCTTGTCATGCCCGCGCAGCTTCAGGCCGAAGGCCAGGTTCTCGGCCACGGTCATGTGCGGGTACAGCGCGTAGCTCTGGAACACCATGGCGATGTCGCGGTCCTTCGGCGCCACGTCGTTGACCACGCGATCACCGATGGTCAGCGTGCCGCCGCTGATCTCCTCCAGGCCAGCCACCATCCGCAGCAGGGTCGACTTGCCACAGCCGGACGGACCGACCAGCACCATCAGCTCGCCATCGGCGACCTCGAAGCTGGCGTCCTTCACCGCGACCTGGCCGTTGTCATAGACCTTGCGCACACCCTGCAACTGCACTTTTGCCATATCACCTATCCGGTCCGCCCGAAGCCGGGCTGTCTTTTGGGACTGCCTCGGCCCTCCCGATGGCAGTGATGATTGCGCGCCTGCCGCATGACGGCGAGCACTGCAATCGAATACAGTTGCCCATTCTGCCATGTAAACGTTTTCACGTGGCACTATCCGATGATCGGTGCGCACCGATCTGCGTCGGCGGTTGAACGAAGGTTCCGCCGAGGCAGTGGTTTCGAATGGAACGGTCTTCCGCTACCCCGGAGATCGCCCCTGACGAACCTCGGACAGGCAGTTGCGCGGATGTCCCCCGAACCCAGCCATGAAGCGATTGACAACGATGTCACCCGGATCTGAAACTCGAGCGATGCACGACACCCTCTTCCTGTTCGGTGCCACAGGTGATCTGGCCCAGCGCTACCTGTTCCCTTCGCTGCTTCGCCTGCTTGGCGACGGCCTGCTGCCGGAGGACTTCCGCATCCGTGCGCTGGCCCTGTCCGGGCATGACACCGAAGCCTTCCATGACATCCTGCGGCCGCGCCTGCAGCAGGCCATGCCGATGGCCACGCAGGACGACATCAGCGCCCTGCTGCGCCGCATCGACTATCGTTCGGTGGACCTGCGCGACGTCGACTCGGTTGCCGCCGCGGTCTCCGACCTGGTGCACCGCAAGTGCGTCAGCTACCTGGCCATTCCGCCGGGCCTGTACATCTCCACCTGCGAAGGCCTGGCCAAGGGTGGCGCCCTCGCCGCACCGGCACGCCTGATGCTGGAGAAGCCGATCGGCAGCGACAGCGAGAGCGCCGAGGAAATCATCAGCACCATCGGCCAGTGGATCGACGAGGACCGCGTGTTCCGCCTCGACCACTACCTGGGCAAGGCCGCAGTGCAGAACCTGATCGCGCTGCGCTTCGGCAACACGCTGCTGGAAGCGGTGTGGAACCGCAACTACATCGAATCGGTGCACATCCTTGTGGCCGAGAGCGAAGGCGTGGATGGCCGCGACGCCTACTACGCCCGCTCCGGCGCGCTGCGCGACATGGTGCAGAGCCACATCCTGCAGCTGCTGTGCATGGTGGCGATGGAGCCGCCGGCCTCGCTGGAAGCCGACCGCATCCGCGACGAGAAGGTCAAGGTGCTGCGCGCCCTGCGCCCGCTCGATGCCAAGCACGCCGCGCGTGACAGCATCCGTGGCCGCTACACCGCCGGTACCATCAACGGCCAGCCGGCCCAGGCCTACCAGCCGCCGGAAGGCAGCGACGTGGAGACCTTCGCCGGGGTCACCGCGCATATCGACAACTGGCGCTGGAGCGGCGTGCCGTTCCACCTGGTCACCGGCAAGCGCCTGCCCGAACGCACCACCCGCGTGGTGGTCACGCTGAAGCCGGTCACCCACTGGCTGTTCGAGCGCCCGCAGCGCGCGCAGGCCGCACCGAACCGCCTGGTGTTCCAGCTGCAGCCGCAGGAAAACATCGAACTGGGCCTGATGAGCAGCCTGGCCGGCCCGGAATGGGGCGCGCTGGAGCTGCATCCGCTGGAACTGGAACTGTCGGTGCCGACTGGCCTGCACCGCCGCATCGCCTACGAACGCCTGTTCCTGGATGCCTTCAACGGCAACCACACGCTGTTCGTGCGCGATGACGAAGTGCGCGCCGCCTGGGCGTGGATCGACAGCGTCGCCGACGCCTGGAAGGATGCCAAGCTGCCGCTGGAACCCTACCCCGCCGGCCAGTGGGGCCCGGCCAACGCGGGCGAGTTCCTGCCGCAGGGCGTGGACGCGCCGGACAGCGGAGCGTCGGCATGAGTGCCAGCTCGCAGCCGGTGCTGGTCGCCGACATCGGCGGTACCAACGCCCGCTTCGCCCTGGCCGACACCTCGCAGGACGCACCGCTGCAGAAGGACAGCATCCGCGAATACGCGGTGGCGGAGTTCCCGTCGCTGGGTGATGCCGCGCGCCACCATCTGGAACAGATCGGCGCCACGGCCAGCCGCGGCGTGTTCGCGGTGGCCGGTCGCGTCGACGGTGACGAAGCGCGCATCACCAACCACCCGTGGGTGATCTCGCGCAGCCGCACCGCCGCCATGCTCGGCTTCAACGAACTGCACCTGATCAACGACTTCGCCGCACAGGCGATGGCGATTTCGCTGCTGCAGCCCGATGACGTGGTCCAGGTCGGCGGTGCCGCCTGGGTGCCGGGCAAACCCGGCCAGCCGCGCAACTACGCGGTGATCGGGCCGGGTACGGGCCTGGGTGTCGGTGGCCTGATCCTGCGCCACGGCCGCTGCTACCCGCTGGAAACCGAAGGCGGCCATGTCAGCTTCCCGCCGGGAACGCCGGAGGAGATCCGCATCCTGGAGATCCTGTCCGAACAGTTCGGCCGCGTCTCCAACGAGCGCCTGATCTGCGGCCCTGGCCTGGTCAACATCCATCGCGCCGTATGCGAGATGGCCGGCATCGATCCGGGCCAACTGCAGCCGGTGGACGTGACCGCCCGCGCCCTGCATGGTGACCCGCAGGCGATGCGCACCGTCGATGTGTTCTGCGCCGTGTTCGGCGCCATCGCAGGCGACCTGGTGCTGACCCAGGGCGCGTGGGACGGCGTGTTCCTGACCGGCGGGCTGACCCCGAAGATGCTCGATTCGCTGCAGCACTCCGGGTTCCGCCAGCGCTTCGAACACAAGGGCCGCTTCTCCTCGATCATGGCGCGGGTGCCCTCGTTGGCCGTGATGCACCCCCACGCCGGACTACTGGGCGCCGCCGCCTATGCCGCCGACGCCGAACGTGACGCACCTGGAGTTGCCGCATGAGCCCCACCACCTTCCACGACGACCGCATCGAGTTCATCCAGCACGGCGATGCCGATGGCTGGATCGAGGCGGTGGCCGCCGAGATGGCGCAGACCCTCAACCACGACATCAACGAAGTGGGCCGCGCCCGCATCCTGTTGTCCGGCGGCACCACGCCGGCACCGGTGTACCAGGCGCTGGCCGAACTGGACGTGCACTGGGACCGCGTGGAAGTGAGCCTGGCCGATGAGCGCTGGCTGTCGCCGCAGGATCGCGACAGCAATGCCTGGCTGGTGCGCGAGAATCTGCTCAAGCGCGCCGAAGGTGCGCATTTCGATCCGCTGGTGCGCATCGGCAAGCCGCTTCCGGAATGCGTGTACACCGCCAACCTGCAGGCGCAGCACAGCCAACCGCCGAGCCTGGTGGCGCTGGGCATGGGCAACGACGGCCACACCGCCTCGCTGTTCCCGGGCTCGAAGGACCTGGCCCGCGCACTGGAAAGCACCCTGCCCTACGCGGCGCTGGATGCCACCGGCTGCCCGGGCGCGAACCAGTGGCCGCTGCGCATCACGCTGACCCCGCACGGCCTGCGCCAGTGCCGCCAGCGTCTGCTGCTGCTGCGCGGCAAGCAGAAGCTGCAGGTACTGCGCCAGGCGCTGGACAGCAATGACGTCCAGCAGTACCCCATCCTCAATGCGATCAACCTGGACGGCGCGCGCCTGCGCGTCCACTGGGCTGATTGATGTTGGCGGCGGCGCCGTGCCGCCGCTTGCCTCTCGCCACCACGAACGCCGGTAGCCAATGAGCCTCCATCCGCAACTGCAAGCCATCACTGAGCGTGTCATCCGCCGCAGCGCCGCCTCGCGCGCCGCCTACCTGGCCGCGATCGACGCCTCCCTGCGTGAAGGCCCGTTCCGCAGCCGCCTGAGCTGCGGCAACCTCGCCCACGGGTTCGCCGCCTGCGGCGGCACCGACAAGAGCCGCCTGCGCGGCGGCGTGACGCCGAACCTCGGCATCATCACCGCCTACAACGACATGCTGTCGGCGCACCAGCCGTTCGAGACCTATCCCGAGCAGATCCGCGAGATCGCCCGCGAGCTGGGCGCCACCGCACAGGTGGCCGGCGGCGTGCCGGCGATGTGCGACGGCGTCACCCAGGGCCGCGGCGGCATGGAACTGTCACTGTTCTCGCGCGATGTGATCGCGCAGGCCACCGCGATCGGGCTCAGCCACGATATGTTCGACACCACCGTCTACCTCGGTGTGTGCGACAAGATCGTGCCGGGCCTGCTGATCGGTGCGCTGGCCTTCGGCCATCTGCCGGCGGTGTTCGTGCCGGCCGGCCCGATGACCCCGGGCATCCCGAACAAGCAGAAGGCCGAAGTGCGCGAGCGCTATGCCGCTGGCGAAGCCACCCGCGAAGAACTGCTGGAAGCGGAATCGGCCTCTTACCACGGTGCGGGCACCTGCACCTTCTACGGCACCGCCAACTCCAACCAGGTGCTGCTGGAAGCGATGGGCGTGCAGCTGCCGGGCGCATCGTTCGTCAATCCAGGCACGCCGTTGCGCGACGCCCTCACCCGTGAAGCCACCGAGCGCGCGCTCGACATCACGGCACTCGGCGACGACTTCCGCCCGTTGGGCCGGATCATCGACGAACGCGCGATCATCAACGCGGTCATTGCGCTGATGGCGACCGGCGGTTCGACCAACCACACCATCCACTGGATCGCGGTGGCGCGTGCGGCCGGCATCGTGCTGACCTGGGACGACTTCGACGAGCTGTCACAGCTGATTCCGCTGCTGGCCCGCGTCTACCCGAACGGCGAAGCCGATGTAAACCGCTTCGCCGCAGCAGGCGGCCCGGCCTTCGTGTTCGGCGAACTGATCAAGGCCGGCCTGATGCACGGCGACCTGGTCAGCGTGGCGCGTGGCGGCATGACCGACTATGCGCGCGAGCCGCAGCTGCGCGACGGCAAGCTGGTCTACCTGCCGGGCCTGGAACGCAGCGCCGATGACGAAGTGGTGCGTGGCGTCGACAATCCGTTCGAGCACCAGGGTGGCCTGCGCCTGCTGCGTGGCAACCTGGGCAAATCGCTGATCAAGTTGTCGGCGGTGAAGCCGCAGTACCGCACGATCGAAGCACCGGCCGTAGTGGTGGATGCACCACAGGTGTTGAACAAGCTGCATGCCGGTGGCCTGCTGCCCGAGCATTTCGTGGCGGTGGTGCGTTACCAGGGCCCGCGAGCGAACGGCATGCCGGAACTGCATTCGCTGGCGCCGCTGCTGGGTCTGCTGCAGAACCAGGGCCGGCGCGTGGCGCTGGTCACCGACGGCCGCCTGTCCGGCGCCTCGGGCAAGATTCCGGCAGCGATCCACGTGACGCCGGAAGCGGCGCGGGGTGGTCCGCTGGCCAAGGTCCGCGAGGGCGACATGATCCGCCTGGATGGCGAGGCCGGCACGCTGGAAGTGCTGGTGGACGCAGCCGAATGGGCTGCACGTCCGCTGGCGCCGAACACCGCGCCTGCCGCGCATGATCTGGGCCGCAACCTGTTCGCGATCAACCGTCGCGTGGTGGGGCCGGCCGACCAGGGTGCGATTTCGATTTCGTGCGGGCCGGCGGCGGCTGATGGTGGGCCGTGGGACTACGACGCGGAGTATGAGCTGGGGCACGATGCCGCGGCGGCGGCGGCGCCGCATGAGGCGAAAGACGCCTGAAGCGAAAAGCCGCGGCAGGCTTCCCGGCTTGGGCAGTAGAGCGCCCTGGCCGGGACACGCCGTAAACCCATCCATGGGGGCTCGATCGCGGCATCCATGCCGCTCACGGTCCCGGCCAGGGCGCTCTACTGCCCTTGGACAATTCCCGGCGCGTCATTTGCGCTGCGGCCACTGAATCAAGAAGAGCAAAGGCAAGGGCAAAAGCATGGGTATCGAACAACATCAGGTGAAGGCGGCGGAGCTGTTGCGTGCGGCGGGCATCCTGCCGGTGGTGACGATTCATACGCTGGACCAGGCGCGTGCGGTCAGCGCGGCGCTGCTGGAAGGTGGTTTGCCGGCGATCGAGCTGACGCTGCGCACGCCGGTGGCGATGGAAGCGCTGGCGATGCTCAAGCGCGAGCTGCCGGACGTGGTGGTGGGTGCCGGTACGGTGCTGACCGTGGAGCAGATGCAGCAGTCCATCGATGCGGGTGCGGATTTCCTGGTGACCCCGGGTACGCCGCCGGCGCTGGCTGATGCACTGGCCGCTGCGCCGCTGCCGGTGGTGCCGGGTGCGGCAACCCCGACCGAGCTGCTGTCGCTGTACGCGCGCGACTTCCGCGTGTGCAAGCTGTTCCCGGCCACGGCCGTGGGCGGGCTGGCGATGATCAAGGGCCTGGCCGGCCCGGTTGCCGACCTCAAGCTGTGCCCGACCGGCGGCATCACCGAAAACACCGCCGCCGAGTACCTCGAGCAGAAGAACGTGGTCTGCATCGGCGGTTCGTGGATGGTGCCGGGCAACTGGATCGCCAACGGCGAATGGGACAAGGTGCGCGCCAGCGCCGCCGACGCCGCGAAGATCATCAAGCGCGTGCGCGGCCACTGAGCCCGACAAAGGTGTAGAGCCGCGCCCACGCTCGGCTCCGGCATCATCAAGGGTCAGAGCCCTTTCCCACCGGGAAAGGGATCCGACCCCGGGCGACGAGCGCGCACAGCGCGCGACCCGCTCCTGCTCTTCCTTCTTCATTCCGCGGTGGACGCGCACGGAACCTGTCCGTGGCCCTGCGGAGGGGTTGCGCAGGGGCGTAAGCGCCATGGATGGCGCGCCCGAGCCTCCAGGGATGGATTCACGGCGTCCCCTGCGCAATCCCTCCGCAGGGCCAACCCCACGAATCCTGCCGCACACCGCGAGGGGCTCAGCCGTTGGCCGAAACCCTTACAGCGGCCGTGCCGGATCCACCAGCCCGTACTGGCTGGCCATCCGCGCCAACGCGATGTTGTCGTGGATCCCCATCTTCTCGAACAACCGCGCCTTGTGCGTGTTCACCGTCTTCGCACTCAGGCTCAACCGCCGTGCGATGTCTTCCTGGCGCAGGCCCTGAGTCAGCAGCAACGCCACTTCCAGCTCGCGCGGGGACAGGCTGTCGAACGGCGAACCGTTGCCTTCCACCGTCGACAGCGCCAGATTCTGCGCGATGCTGGTGCCCAGGTAACGGCGGCCACCGGCCACGTCACGCACCGCGCGCAACAGCTCCTGCGCATCGCAGCCCTTGCCGATGTAACCGGCGGCGCCAGCCTCGAGCAGCCGCTTCGGCAGCGGGCCATCTTCCAGCACCGACACGATCACCACGCGGGTATTGCGGTGGCTGCGCACGATGCGCTCGGTCACTTCCATGCCGCTCACACCCGGCAGGTGCAGGTCACACAGCACCACATCGGGCAGCAGCTGGCGGACTTCACGCAGCGCGTCTTCGCCGGTCTCGGCTTCGCCCACCACCTCGATGTCGGTTTCCCCCGACAGAATCATCTTCATCCCGGTGCGGACCAGCGCGTGGTCATCCACCAGGTAGACTCGAATCGTCATTCACGTACCTCTTCGAATGCGGCCATTGCAGGTCAAGCTAGGCAGGGTGCCGATACCCCTGCAAGCGCGTTCGGAATGCGACCCCGGCAATCTGCCTTGCGCATCACACTACCGCGCGTTGTGCTTGCCCCCTGTCTTGCAGAACCTGCTGCAACGAAACAACTGATCTATCACGTAGACGTCCCTCAAGGGCCATCCACGTCAATCCCCCTGTGATGATGCTTCGCTGGCCTTCGCTGGCGGCGAGCCGTGACGTCGCCATGGGTGCCGGCGACTGAACATGACCAGATAGCACCCTACCACCCAAACCAGCGCGGCACACCATCCGGCCAGGATATCGGAGGGGTAATGCACCCCCAGGTAGACCCGGGACACGCTGACCAGCAGGCTGAATGCCGGTGCCAGCAGCAGCACCGGCCAGCGCCAGCGGGTGTTCCAGGCCAGCAGTACCAGGGTCACTGCCAGGGTCATCGAGCCCATCGCATGGCCGCTGGGGAAGCTGAACGTCGATTCCGGCGCGATCGATTCCCACAGGCTGGGGCGCTGGCGCTGGAAGAAGTGCTTGCTGCCCATATTCAGCAGCGCCGAGCCGACGAAGCTGACCGCCACGAAGGTCGCCTCGCGCCAACGCCGGTAGCCCAGCAGCACGCCGATGATCAGCACGTCGGCCGGGATCAGGAACCATTCGTAGCCCAGTCTGGAAATGAGCACGAAGAAGCGGTCCAGCAGCGGCGAATGCAGGCCATGCATCTGCCACAGCAGCGGCGCATCGAAATGGAACGATTCAAACTCGTGCACCTCGTCAGCCAGGGCGACGAAGCCGGCCAGCGGCAGCAGCACGCCACCGAACAGCAGGACCAGGCGCCAGGCATTGCGCGCCATCCAGTGGCGGAAGCCGGAGGCGGACTCCGGTGCAGCGAGGATCGCAGGCTTATCCGGCGCTTCGGACATACTTGTGTTCGACGTAATCGTCGATCAGGGCGACGAATTCCTGGGCGATGTTCTCACCACGCAGGGTCACCTTCTTTTCGCCATCGACGAACACCGGCGCTGCAGGCGTTTCACCCGTGCCGGGCAGCGAGATGCCGATATTGGCATGGCGCGACTCACCCGGTCCGTTGACGATGCAGCCCATCACCGCCAGGGTCATGTTCTCCGCACCCGGGTGGTGGATCTTCCACAGCGGCATCTTCTCGCGCACGTGGTTTTGTACCACCTTGGCCAGCTCCTGGAAGAACTCGGAGGTGGTGCGGCCGCAGCCCGGGCAGGCCGTGACCAGCGGCGTGAAGGCGCGCTGGCCGGTGGTCTGCAACAGTTCCTGGGCGACGATCACTTCCTGCGTACGCGACTGGCCCGGTTCCGGGGTCAGCGAGATGCGGATGGTGTCACCGATGCCCTCCTGCAGCAGCACGCTCAGCGCCGCGGACGAGGCGACGATGCCCTTGCTGCCAATTCCGGCCTCGGTCAGGCCCAGGTGCAGGGCGAAATCCGAGCGCTGGGCCAGGTCGCGGTACACCGCGATCAGCTCCTGCACGCCACTGACCTTGGCCGACAGCACGATGCGGTCGCGCGGCAGGCCGAGCTCCACCGCCTGCTCTGCCGAATCCAGCGCCGAGCGGATCAGCGCCTCGCGCAGCACGCGGCCGGCGTCCCAGGGCTGCTCACGCAGGTTGTTCTCGTCCATCAGCTTTGCCGCCAGGGCTTGGTCCAGCGAGCCCCAGTTGGCACCGATGCGCACCGGCTTGTTGTAGCGGATCGCAAACTCGATCAGCTGGGCGAACTGCAGGTCCTTCTTCTTGCCGAAGCCGACATTGCCCGGGTTGATGCGGTACTTGGCCAGCGCTTCGGCACAGGCCGGTTCGGCGGTCAGCAGCTGATGGCCGTTGTAATGGAAGTCACCGATCAGCGGCACGTCGATGCCCATCATCGCCAGCTTGTCGACAATGCGCGGGATCGCCGCAGCCGCTTCCACGGTATTGACGGTCAGCCGCACCATTTCCGAACCCGCACGCCACAACTCGGCCACCTGCTTCACGCTGGAGGCCACGTCGGAGGTATCGGTGTTGGTCATCGACTGCACCACGACCGGCTTGCCTCCGCCTACGGTGACCCCGCCGATCTGGACGGCATGGGTCTGGCGGCGGGGCCAGGCAGTGGCATCGGAAGGGGGCGTCGGGCGGGTAACGGCGTCGTGCATGGGCGCATTCTACCGCCCGCCTCCGCATTCCGGGTGACTCGCATTCAGCCGGCGGCACGGCTGCGGCCGATTGTCGCAGGCACGGTCACGCGTGAACGCATACGATGAGCGTGAATGACCGGTCCCGACGCCCCGTTTCTCCGAACCCTGTGCAGCCTGCGCTGGCTTGCCGTAGGCGGCCAGGCCGCCACCATCCTGGTTGCCACCTGGGTGCTGGGCCTGCCGTTGCCGCAGCTGCCATTGTGGGCGGGCGTGGCCGTGCTGACCCTGTTCAACATCTACACCCAGCTGCGCCCGGAGGCGGCCGACACCGCGCCACTGACCGCATTCGGCCACATTCTGGTGGACGTGATCATCCTGACCTGGATGGTGGGCTGGAGTGGCGGCATGGCCAACCCGTTCAGTTCGCTGTTCCTGATCCTGATCGCGCTCGCCGCGTTCGCCCTGCCCCTGCGCTGGGCACTGGCGGTGGCGCTGGCCTGCCTGCTCGGCTACGCCGCCAGCGGCATCTTCGGCCAGTCGCTGCCGGATGGCTATTTCCGCGCGCAGGACCTCAACCGCTGGGGCGTGGTCGCCAATTTCCTGATTTCCGCAGCGGTCGTGCTGACCTTTTCCACCCGCCTGGCACTGGCGCTGCGCCAGCGCGAACTGGAACTGTCGGCCCTGCGCGAACGCTTCGCCCGCAACGAGGGCATCGTCGCCCTGGCCACCCATGCCGCCTCGGTGGCGCATGAACTGAACACGCCGCTGGCGACCATGACCCTGCTCGCCGATGACGTCGCCGAGCGCAGCGAAGAGCCCGAAGTACGCGAAGACATGGAAACCCTGCGCGAGCTGCTGGTGCAGTGCCGCGAGCGCGTGCTGGCGCTGGCCGCACCGGCCTCGGCCGATGCACCGGGTCGCAGCCACTCCAGCGCCCAGCAGGTACTGGAACAGTGGCGCCTGGTGCGGCCGACCATCGACCTGCATCGCAATGACGATGCGCCGCTGCGGCTGCCACTCGACCCGGGCGTGGGCCATCTGCTGATGGTCCTGCTCAACAATGCCGCCGATGCCGGCGAGCAGGCCGGCCGGCCGCGCGTGGACCTGGACCTGCGCATCGAAGGCGACGACCTGATCGGCGAAGTCCGCGACTACGGCCACGGCTTCGACGCCCGTGCCGCGGTGCTGCCGGGCAAGCTGTTCGGCAGCAGCAAAAGCGAGGGCATGGGCGTCGGCCTGGCCCTGTCCCATGCCACCATCGAACGCCTCGACGGCGAGATGTGGATGCGCCCGGCCCAGGGGGCCGGCAGCCGCGTCGGCTTCCGCCTGCCGCTGACCCCACGTGAGGACACCCCATGAGCCTTCATCACTCCACCCTGGGCCTGCTGGTCGACGACGACGAGCTGTACCTGCGCACCCTGCAGCGCAGCCTGGCCCGCAAGGGGCTTGAAACGCAGACCGCGCAGGACGCCGCCAGTGCACTGGCACTGGCCCGCCAGCATCCGCCGGCGTTCGCGCTGATCGACCTGAAGCTGGGCAGCGATTCCGGCCTGGCCCTGATCCAGCCGCTGCGCGCGCTGCGCGCGGACATGCGGATCCTGCTGGTGACCGGCTACGCCAGCATCGCCACCGCCGTGGAGGCGATCAAGCTCGGCGCCGACGACTACCTGCCGAAGCCGGCCACGGTGCCGATGATCCTGCGCGCCCTCGGCGAGGAAGACGATGGCCCGGCCGACGATGGCGAAATGGAAGTGCCGGACGCGATGACGCCGATCAGCCGCCTGCAGTGGGAACACATCCAGCAGGCGATGCACGAGACCGGCGGCAACGTGTCCGCGGCCGCCCGCCTGCTCGGCATGCACCGTCGTTCGCTGCAGCGCAAGCTGGCAAAGCGGCCAAGCCCGGAACGCGATCCCAGCCGTTGATTGCCGAACCCGTCCGGCTCAGACCTCGGCCAGCGCCGGTCGGTCCTGCGCGGCACTGGAACGCGATGCCGGGGCATCGACCCGCGCCGCCGCCGTCTCCTGCAGCAACGGCGACGGCAGCGCGCAGGCCGGATGCATGCGCAGGAAGCCATAGATCGCACCTGCCAGGCCGATCATCAGGCCCGGAGTAAAGGCCGCGCGGGTCAGTCCGCCGACCATGCCCTGGTGCTCCTCGATCGAAGAAACGATCTCGATGGCGGCCTCATCCTGCGGATAGGGACATCCCTCCGGATCCAGCGCAGCCGCCAGCACCAGCAGCTCCCGGGTGGACACATCGCCATGGCACAGGGTGTGGCTGAACCCCCATTTGCCGCGCGCGTCGGCCACAGCCCGCCGCATGTCACGCAACTGCGCGGGATCGCCGGTGCGGGCGTACAGATCCGCCGCCGCCAGACCGATGCCAACACTGCCATGGCACCAGGTCGGGAAATTCTTCTGCCCGTCCTCCAGGTGGATATCGCGCCAGCGCCCGGTATGCGTCTCGAACAGCGCCGCCTGGAACGCAAAGGCTCCTTCGGCCAGCTGCCGCCAGGCGGCCCGCTCAGGCACGCTGCCGGCATCCGAACGCGCCAGCCGTGCCAGCGCCCAGCCCATGCCCATCGCGCCGTGGCCAAAGCCACCGATCGGCTCGCGGAACTGTGGCGTCGGCCAGCGTGCGCCGTCGGCATCGACGATCGCTGCTTCCTGCATGCGGCGCCCGGCTGCAGCCGCCAACTCCAGCCAGCGCGATCTGCCGGTGGCCTCGGCCAGCGCCAGCAACGGCAGGATCATGCCGGACACGCCATCAATCAGTTCGAACTTCGTCGCCTCCTGGAATCCGCGACGCTCTGCGGCTTCTGCGCAGCGCTCCGCCAGCGCCAGCAGTGCCGGTCGCTGCAACAGGTCGTTCAATGCCAGCAATGTCCAGATCTGCGAACCGGTTCCGACGAATCCACCATCGATCTCGGCGGGATGCCGCTCACACATGGTCTGGAACACCGCGAGGGCGCCATCGATGGCTGGGGCCAGCCCCACTACCGGGTCGGCACGCCCCTGCTCCACTTCCCGGCGGTAGGCCGCCAGTGCGAACGCAATACCTCCCAGCCCGAAATACAGGTCGGGCTGCACCGGCTGGACGGTCCACCCGGTACGCGTCACCTCGGGTGTGATCCAGGTCATCGAACCGTCTTCGCCGTGCACCGCCAGCCGCAGCAGGCTCTCCACCGCGCGCGCGGCCAGCGTGCGACGGCGTGCATCCAGGTCGTCCGCACGCGGATGCTGTGCTGCATAGCTGTGGCCGGATCTGGCCTCGGCGCGGGCCAGCGCATGCTGGTTCAGGTCGGTGGCTACCAGCGTGCTGCGGATGGTCACGTCTTCCAGGTCGATGCGCATCGCACGCCAGTTGTCGGTGATGGAGCGGATGCGGGCCGCGTCCAGCTGCGATGCGAAGATCGGAATGTCACCGTGGCGCAGGTCGTCCACTTCGCCGCGCACGGTCTCCAGGTCCGATGGCGCGGCCGGTGACACCGCCGCATTGCGCACCAGCAGGTCGATCGCGCGTTCAACCGCCTGGGCTTCGTTGTGCAGCGATGCCGGATGCCAGAGCATTCGCCCGAGCTCGGCGTAGGCCATGGTCGGCCGCCGCACATCGCGCACCTGGCAGCCCTCGAAAGCCGCCAGGAGCGGCATCAGTTCACCCTTCGCATCGAGCGCGCGCAGGCGCCCACTGGCGTCGATGAAGCCCTCGCTGATGTGATCCCAGTACAACGACACATCGGGCTGCGCGCTGGGATGATTCTGCGCAACGGAGACCTCGGCCTCAACCATGCCCAAGCGGGCCGGTTCCGTCCCATCCTCGACAATCACCGGCACCTGTACCCGCGGCTGCTCGCCCGGCAGTGCGCCGGCTGCGGACAGATCCACGCCTTCCATGCCCAGGCCGGCAGTACGGAACGGCACGATTCCGGTACGCAGCACTGAATTACGCATCAGCTTGACGGCGGTGTCGTACGCATCGCCAAGCCCTGATGGCTCGATGTCGATTACCCGGGAGAACACGCTTTCGGCGTCGACCACGACAGGAACCGGCCCGACCGCGATCAGATTCTCCAGATGGATGTCGGTGCCACCGACCAGGCGCAGGATTGCCAACCAATGGCCAAGACCGCGGTAGTAGGCACGCAGTTCAAGGTCATCGGCACAGTAGCGGTGCGCGGCGAAGGCGGCCCAGCCGTGGCTGCCACGATCAATCACCTTCGGCACGCATACGCGGTCAAGGCCGTCACCGAAGACCGTGGACAACAGGTCATCAAGCGTCGCATCGATGCGCAATGAGCGTGGCTTGTACATCACCGTGCCGCCATCGAACTGCAGCCGTGCCACAGTCCGGCCGCCACCATGCAGGTCACCGCGTCCCAATGCAACGGCATGCAGCGTGCCCGCCGGCGCACCCAGCAACTCTGCCAGCGCCGCACGATCGCTGCCGATGCGAACAGCGAGCTCCACCACAGCCGCACATTGTCCTTCGAGCATGCGCGTCAGGCGCGGCAGCAGCACCGGATAGCGTCGCTGCAGATGCGTGCGGAAGCCCTCGCTGGTGGCCAGGGCAACGAACTCGTCCAGCACCCCAGCGCTGTCAAGCGGGCCGATGTCACCGCTGCGCGCAGCGGCGTGCAGTTCCAGCAGCAGCACGCGGTTGAGCTTGAGCTGGGCATGCTCACGCAGTGCCGCATCGCCCCGTGCATGCAGCAGATCGCGCTCGCCAGGCTGCAGAGCAATGGCGGGATCATGCAGGCCGGCAACCAGCGCAGCGCGCGCCTGGGCAAGGAAATGTTCGGTGATGCACGCAAACGCGGCCGCAGCCGGAGAAGCGGTCATTACGCCCCCTGCGAGATATCGAGAGTCTGTTCCAGTCGCCGGCACGCAGCTGCATGCCTCTGCGTGCCGGCTCGGGTTACATCAGCAACACAGGCAGTGGTTGATCACCGATACCGTGGTGGTGCACTCGTTGGTGCCCCCGGTGATCATGGTGTCCGAAGCTCCGGTGAGGGCCGCTTCGGTGGCTGCCGCACCGTAGATGAACAGCGAACCCGCAGGGTTGGCACACCCATCCACATCGTCCGAGCCATTGAGCCAGCCGGACACAACATCGTCGTTCAGATCCATTCGCAATCTCCTGTCATTCACAACATGAGGCGTTGAGGACATGGATCGATTCCACGTCCCTTCGGATACGGCCAGTCCCTGGCATCAACATCATGCTGCGAGCGATACTGGATGACAGGTACAGCCGCCCGTGCACACTGCATCCGCGTGTGAAGTGCGTCAAGCTGCGCTGCGGCAGGGCGCACGAATACGCTGCACGTGCGGTACGGAAGTGACGTGGAATGAGTGGCCGCGCTGCCATTCCTGCGCGACCGGATCGAAGGCAACCGCAGAGGCATCGGATGGCCGGCCGGCGCCGGCACATCCGGAGGCCGGGTCAGCCCTTCAGCTGCGCCAGGATCTCGCGGGTCATCGGATCGGCAATCGCCACATCCTCACCCTGCAGCGCCGGCAACAGGCCACTGGCCAACTGCTTGCCAAGCTCGACACCGAACTGGTCGAACGCGTTGATGTTCCAGATCACCGACTGCACATACACGGCGTGTTCGTACATGGCGATCAGCGCACCCAGCGCCTGCGGGGTCAGCGCGTCGAGCAGGATCAGCGTGCTCGGGCGGCCGCCCGGGTAATCACGGTGCGGGTCGTCGCTGCCCTGGCCATTGGCCAGTGCTTCGGTCTGCGCCAGCAGATTGGCCAGCAGGGCCTGATGATTGATCGTGTAGGGATCGTCGTTGTGCACGCAGCCGATGAAGTCGGCCGGAACGATGCTGGTGCCCTGGTGCAGTGCCTGGAAGAAGCTGTGCTGCACATCGGTGCCCGCCCCGCCCCACCACACCGGCACGGTATCGGTGGTGACCGGCTGGCCATCACGCTGCACACGCTTGCCCAGGCTTTCCATCACCAGCTGCTGCAGGTAGGCCGGCAACAGCGCCAGGCGCTGGTCGTAGGTCATCACCGCATGCGTGGCATGGCCCAGCAGGTTGCGGTTCCAGATGTCGGTCAGGCCGTGCAGCACCGGCAGGTTGCGCTCCAGCGGTGCATCCAGCGCATGCGCATCCATCTGCGCAGCACCTTCCAGCAGCTGTTCAAAGCGATCGAAGCCGATCGCCAGCGCGATCGGGAAACCGACCGCAGACCACAGCGAATAGCGGCCGCCGACCCAATCCCACATCGGCAGCACACGATCGGCGGCGATGGCAAAGGCCTTGGCGGCACGTTCCGGATTGGCACTGACCGCGTACAGGCGATCGCTGCCCCCCAGCCAGTCGTGCAGGATCTGGCCGTTGAGCAGGGTTTCCTGGGTGCCGAAGGTCTTGGAGATCAGGATGCCGGCGGTCTTGACCGGATCCAGCGTGGCCAGCGTACGCTGCATGGCCGCGCCGTCCACATTCGATACGAAATGCACGCGCAGGCGCGCACCGCTGACCGGACGCAGCGCGTCGGCGACCAGGCGCGGGCCAAGGTCGGAACCACCGATGCCGACGCTGACTACATCGGTCACGCCACTGTCTTCCAGCGCGCGCACCAGCACGCCCATGCGCTGGCGGATCTCGCGCGCGGTGGCATAGGCCTCGGCCGCCACCGGCGCATCGACCACGTCGCCGCGCAGCGCGGTATGCAGCGCGGCGCGACCTTCGGTCAGGTTGACCTGCTCGCCACGGAACAAGCGGGTGATGGCACCACCGACATCACGGTCGGCGGCCAACGTGAGCAGGGCCTGCAACGCCGCGGCATCGTATTTCTGCCGCGCGAAATTGACATACAACGGACCGACCCGCAGCGCCAGGTCCTGCACGCGGCCGGGTTCGGCGGCGAGCAGGCTGGGAATGCTTGCGCCCTTCAGGCGCTGGGCGTGGGAATGCAGCGAGTCGAATCCGTTGTTCGTTGTCATGCGGCCTGGGTCGGGATCGTGTCGTTGGTGTGGGAGATCTGGTTCTTGCCATCAACGTACACCAGCTTCGGCTTGAAGCTGTCAGCTTCCTGCTCGGTCATGCTGGCGAACGCGGCGATGATGATGATGTCACCGACCTGCACGTGGCGCGCGGCACCACCGTTGAGCGAGACAACGCCGCTGCCGGCTTCGGCACGGATGGCATAGGTCGAGAAGCGCGCACCGTTGGTCACGTCCCAGATGTGCACCTGCTCGAACTCGCGGATGCCGGTGGCAGCCAGCAGGTTGTCATCGATGGCGATCGAGCCTTCGTAGTTCAGCTCGGAATGGGTGACGGTGGCGCGGTGGATCTTGGTCTTGAGCAGGGACAGGTGCATGGGGGCGCTGCAACGGCAAAGGAAAGAGCGGATTCTAGCACCCGCTTGGCCATCGTCAGGGGGCCGCAGCAGGACGCTGAGGGCTGTTCAGGCCCCCTCCCCCGGCGGCGGCGGCGCGGCATGCCCGGAACGGCCCTCCAGAGACAGCCGGAACACCGTATGGAAGGCCAGCCCGGCGACCAGGCCGAAGCCACCTGCGGCCAGCACCTGCAAGGCATAGCTGATCACGTCGAAGGTGTCGACATAGCGCAGGCGCTGCAGCAGCGGACCACTGTCCGCGCCCGGCCAGGTGCAGGTGGCCATGGCCAGCGCGCCCAGCCCGAAGCCGACCAGCACGAATCCGGTCCGGCGCAGCCGCTGTTGAGACTGCAGGATCAGCGCCATCGGCAGCAACACCGCGATCGCATTGCACACGGCCAACACGAACATCAGCCCACCGCCGGTGAGCGCAGGCATCGGCGTGCGCCTGAATTCAAGCGCGAACAACAGCCCGCCAAACAGCTGGGCCGGCAGCATGCCGGCGGCCAGCACCGCCAGGATCGAGGCCTGGGCAAGACGGCCGGTATCGGTGCTGGGGGTCTTCATTTCCGGTCTCCCGTCCGTGGGAAGTCGAGAGGCGCCCGTTGCGGGCGCCCCGGAGCCGCATGCTGCTCAGAACTCCAGGTTGTCGATCAGGCGGGTGGTGCCCAGCCGCGCGGCAATCAGCGCCACGCGGCCACCGCCGTCGAAGGTCGGCTCGGCCAGTTCCGGAGTGCGCAACACGGCGTAGTCGACCTGGAAACCGGCGGCCTGCAGCGCAGCGGTGGCATCGGCCTCGATGCGCTCGCGTGCCTGCCCGGCGACATAACCCTCGCGCATGCCCAGCAGGGTGCGGTGGATGGTGGTCGCAAGCGGGCGCTGTTCGGCGCTCAGGTACTGGTTGCGCGAACTCTTGGCCAGGCCATCCTCGTCACGCACGATGTCCGCACCGACGATCTGGATCGGGAACGACAGTTCGGCCACCATCTGCTTGATGACGGCCAGCTGCTGGTAGTCCTTGCGGCCAAACACGGCCACATCCGGCTGCACCTGCAGGAACAGGCGCGCCACCACCGTGCACACGCCATCGAAGTGCCCCGGACGGCTGGCGCCTTCCAGCACTTCACTCACGCCCGGCGCGTGCATGCGCGTGGTCTTGTCCACCCCCAGCGGGTACATCACCTCGACGCTGGGCAGCCACACCGCATCGCAGCCGGCCTGCTCCAGCCCGGCCACGTCGGCCTCGGGCGTGCGCGGGTAGCGGCTGAAATCCTCGTTCGGCCCGAACTGGGTCGGGTTGACGAAGATGCTCGCCACCACCTTGTCGGCGTACTGGCGGGCCAGGGTCACCAGCGAATGGTGACCTCCATGCAGGTTGCCCATGGTCGGCACCAGCGCCACCCGCAGGCCCTCGCGCTTCCACTGGGCGATCTGCCCGCGCAGTGCGCCGAGCTCGTTGAAGGTCTGGATCATTGGGCGTAGGCGTGCTGTTCGTCGGGGAAGCTGCCGTCGCGCACCGCGTCGGCATAGGCGCGGGTGGCACCGGCCACCGAACCGCCTTCGGCAAGGAAATCCTTGACGAACTTGGGACGGCGATGACCACTGTCCAGGCCGAGGAAATCATGCAGCACCAGCACCTGGCCATCGCACTGCGGGCCTGCGCCAATGCCGATGGTCGGCACATCCACCGCAGCGGTCACTTCGGCGGCGACCGGAGTCGGCACGCATTCGAGCACCATGATGCTGGCGCCGGCAGCGGCCACAGCCTTGGCATCTTCCACCAGCTGGCGCGCGGCATCGCCACGACCCTGGATCTTGAAGCCGCCCAGTCGCAGCACCGACTGCGGGGTCAGGCCCAGATGCGCGCAGACCGGAATCTCGCGCTCCACCAGGTAGCGGATGATGTCGACCTTGAAGCCGGCACCTTCGATCTTGACCATCTCGGCGCCCGCCTGCAGCAGCTGCAACGAGGCATCCAGCGCGCGCTCCGGGGTGGCATCGGCGCCGAACGGCAGGTCGGCCACCAGCAACGCACGCTGCAGCACGCGGGCCACGGCGCGGGTGTGGTAGACCATGTCGGCCACGGTCACCGGCAAGGTCGAATCATGGCCCTGCACGACCATGCCCAGCGAATCGCCGATCAGGATCAGGTCGACGCCGTTGGCATCGAAAGTGCGGGCGAAGCCGGCGTCGTAGGCGGTCAACATGACCAGCTTCTGGCCATTGCGCTTGGCCTCGGCCAGGGCGGGAACGGTCCAGGGCTTGCTGTCTGCGTGGGTGCTCATGTGCTGATAACCGGGGGAGATAACCCGGGCATTATCACCCTATCGGCGCAATCCCGCAGGCATCCACCCGCATCACTGCATCCCGCACGCGGCCATGGCCGGGAATGGCCAGATCCGGCGCGATTTCGGCCAGCGGCACCAACACGAAGGCACGCTCGTGCAGGTAAGGATGCGGCACCTGCAGACCAGGCTGGTCGAGCACCTGCGCGCCATACAGCAGCAGGTCCAGGTCCAGCGCGCGCGGGCCCCAGTGCACCGCCGGATCGCGTACGCGACCAAAACGCTGCTCCAGCGCCAGCATCGCCTGCAGTAGCGTATCGGCGGGCAGCGTGGTCTCGACCGCAGCCACCGCGTTGACGAACGGCGGCTGGTCTTCATTGCCCCAGGCCGGCGTGGCGTACAGCCTTGAGGCTTGGCGCAGGCGGGTATCGGGCAGGCCGTCGAGCGCGGCAATCGCCGCGCCGACGGTGACGGCCGCGTCGCCAAGGTTGGCGCCGAGGCCGATCCAGGCAAGGGTCATCGTTTACTCGCCAGCCGCACCGGCCGGGGCACCCGGACGACGGCGGCGACGGCGGCGCTTGCGCGGTGCCCCGCTCTCGTCATCCCCCTCTTCGCTGTGCATCACGTCCAGCGACGATTCCAGCTCGCGACCGGACTGCGCCTGCGCCTCACGCCAGAACTCGACATCGGCGGCGTGCTCGGCCGAGGCCACCTGGCGCAGGCTGAGGAAGTCGAACGCAGCGCGGAAGCGCGGATGGGTCAGGGTACGGAACACGCGCTTGCGCTGGCGCGAGCTGAAGCGCGACTGCAGCAGCCAGATTTCCTGCATCGGCAGCGAGAAGCGGCGCGGCAGCGCGATGGTGCTCAGCTGCTGCACCGTGACGCGATCGGCGGCACGGCGCTGTGCCTCTTCCGGTGCCACGCCCTGCTTGAGCAGGGTTGCCTGGGCGCGGCAGAACGCCGGCCACAGCAGCAGCGCAAACAGGAACGCGGGCGAGACTGGTTCATCGTTGGCCACGCGGGCATCGGTGTTGGCCAGGCCCTCCACCAGCATGCGGCGCAGCGCGCCGGTGCGGTTGGACTTCAGCGCCTTGGCGCTCTCCGGGAACAGCACGTCCAGCAGGCCGTAACGTTCGAGGCCTTCGAAGCTGGCCACGCCGCGCCCGGACAGGAACAGTTTGAGCACTTCTTCGAACAGGCGCGCCGGTGCGGCTTCGTTGAGCAGGCCCGCCAGGTGCGGGATCGGCGCGGCGGTGCCCTCTTCGATCTGGAAGCCGAGTTTGGCCGCCAGGCGCACCGCACGCAGCATGCGCACCGGATCTTCGCGATAACGCTGCTCGGGGTCGCCGATCAGCTTCATCAGGCGCGCCTGGACGTCTTCGAAGCCGCCGGTGTAATCGCGCACCGAGAAGTCCTCGATGGCGTAGTACAGGGCGTTGCAGGTGAAGTCGCGGCGGATGGCGTCGTCTTCGATGGTGCCGTACACGTTGTCGCGCACGAGCATGCCGTTTTCCATCTCGCGGTCGCCGCTGCCGTCATCGCTGTTGGCACGGAAGGTGGCGACTTCGATGATCTCGCGGCCGAACACGACGTGGGCGAGGCGGAACCGGCGACCGATCAGGCGGCAGTTGCGGAACAGCTGCTTGACCTGTTCGGGCGTGGCGTCGGTGGCCACGTCGAAATCCTTGGGTTGGCCATTGACCAGCAGATCGCGCACCGCGCCGCCGACAAGGTAGGCGCCGAAGCCGGCATCGCGCAGGCGATAAAGCACGCGCAGGGCGTTCGGGCTGATGTCCTTGCGGGAGATCGTGTGCTGGTCGCGCGGGATGACGCGCAGGCTGAACGGTGATGTAGCAGAGGAAATGATGTTGGCGCTTCCGGTTGAAGTTTCGGGATTGCCCAATGGCATCGAGGTGCATATACTAGCGCTCCTGCCTCGGCAGCGACACAGTTACGCTCCCTTCGTCTAGTGGTTAGGACGTGGCCCTCTCAAGGCTAAAACAGGGGTTCGAGTCCCCTAGGGAGCGCCAGTCGCCGCAGCAGGAACCGAAAAAGCCCGCCTTTGTGCGGGCTTTTCTGTTTTCCGGGGATTGCATTGGCATCGGTCGGCCTGGTCGCAGTAGCGCCTTCCTGTTCCTGCGCGGGAGGGGGCGGGCCACCCCCTCCAGACGATTTCCCGCGACGGCGGCACGAACAGCCTCGCTCCTCCGCAGCCAATTCAATCCCGACGCGCAGACCTGCGTCCGCCACCCGCAATGTGTCGAGAGGCTGCAGGCCAGCCGATCCAGGACCGTTGGCGCCATGGATGGCGCCATCGAGCCCCCATGGATGGGTTTACGGCGTGTCCTGGATCGGCTGGCCTGCAGCCTCCCCACGGAGAAAGGAGGCGCTGAAACACAGGCCGGCCGTCAGCCTTCCATCTGCTCCAGCTCCTTGCCCTTGGTCTCGCGCACGTAGCGGACCACGAAGAAGATCGAGAGGATCGCGGCGACCGCGTAGATGCCATAGGCTCCAGCCAGGCCGATACCAGTCAACAGCATCGGGAAGGTCACGGTGATCGCGAAGTTCGAGGTCCATTGCGCGGCACCCGCCACCGCCAGCGCCGGGCCGCGGATCTGGTTCGGGAACATCTCGCCCAGCATCACCCACATCACCGGGCCCCAGGACATGTTGAAGAACACCACGTAGACGTTGGCCGCAACCAGCGCCAGCCGGCCCATGCCATCGGACAGCTGCAGGCGACCATCGGCCAGGCTGCCGCTGGCAAACGCCACCACCATCAGCACCAGCGCCACCGACATGCCAACCGAGCCGATCCACAGCAGCGGCTTGCGCCCGATGCGGTCGATCAACAGCACCGTCAGCAGGCAGGCGCCGATGCTCAGCGCGCCGGACAGCACGTTGATCAGCAGCGCGTCGCTTTCCGAGAAGCCCACCGCCTGCCACAGCACCGCGCCGTAATAGAACACCACGTTGATGCCGACCAGCTGCTGGAACATGGCCAGGCCAATGCCTACCCAGAGGATCGGGCGCAGCTTGCCGGTGGCCTTGCTGCGCAGGTCGCTGAAGCGCGGCTTGTGCTGATCCTGGGCCAGGCTGGCTTCGATCTCGGCCTGCTTGGTCGCCGCTGCCGCCTCGCCGTACAGCCGCGACAGTACCGCCCTCGCCTGCTGCTGACGCCCCTTCAGGACCAGGAAGCGCGGGCTTTCCGGAATCACCAGCAACAACAGCAGGAACAGCCCGGACGGCAGCGCCTGCATCCAGAACATCCAGCGCCAGGCCTCATGGCCCAGCCATAGCGGCTCGGTTGACGCCCCAGCAGCTCGGGCCAGCAGGTAATTGCTGAGGAAGGCGGCGAACAGGCCGCAGATGATCGCCATCTGCTGCACCGTGGCCAAACGCCCGCGATAGCGCGCCGAGGCCACCTCGGCAATGTAGGCCGGCGACATCACGCTGGCCGCGCCCACCGCGAAGCCGCCGAGCACGCGTGCGGCGATGAACAGCCAGGAAGCGTGAGCGGCACCGGCGCCCAGCGCCGAGACCAGGAACATCAGTGCCGAGGCGATCAGCACGCCACGACGGCCCAGGCGATCCCCCAGCCAGCCGGCCAGGAAGGCACCGATCGCGCAGCCCAGCAGCATCGAGGCCACTTCGAAACCGAGCGCCGCCTCGCTGGAGTTGAAGGCCTGGCGCAGGCCGTCGACCGTGCCATTGATGACACCACTGTCGAAGCCGAACAGGAATCCACCCAGCGTGGCCACGCAGCTGATCAGGACGATGAATGCAGTGTTCTCACCACCATGGGAGGCGATGTTGGGCTGGGCTGGGGACATGAACGATCCTGCTGGGAAGGGGTCCGGCCATCCAACGCAGCCGGCTGACCCGCAGCGTCGCACAGGCCTCACCCTGCCGCCAACGACCACCACGGCCGCGCCTGCCAGACGCCCGATTTCCGCCCCGCGCCGACACCGGGGGCCAACCTGTTCTAGAATTGGCGGGTTCAGGAATCGATCCACCCCCAGCCCATGCCCTTTGTCGTCACCGAAAACTGCATCAAGTGCAAACACACCGATTGCGTGGAAGTATGCCCCGTGGATTGCTTCCACGAAGGCCCGAACTTCCTGGTGATCGACCCGGATGAGTGCATCGACTGCACCCTCTGCGAACCGGAATGCCCGGTCAACGCGATCTTCCCGGAGGACGATGTTCCTGCCGGCCAGGAGAGCTTCGTCGCCCTCAACGCCGAGCTGGCGAAGGAGTGGCCGGTACTGACCGTGCGCAAGGACCCGCCCGCCGACGCCGGCGAATGGGACGGCAAGCCGGACAAGCTGAAGCTGCTGGAGCGCTGAGAAGCGCCTCTTGCGGCAACGAAAAGGGCGCCTATGGCGCCCTTTTTCGTTGCTCGGCAGATACCAACCGCGCGATCCGGTAGGTGCCAACCGCAGGATCCGGTAGGTGCCAACCTTGGTTGGCACAGAAGCGCCGACCAAGGTCGGCCTCTACCCGGGCACGTGCGGACCTGGGCCCGCACCCACCCGACCGGCCCTTACTGGGCCAGCTTTGCCTTGAGCGCGGCGATCAGCTTCACCGGCGCTTCTGCAGTGGCCGGCAGGCCACGCGGGTCGACCGCGGAGATGTAGGCGCCGGCATCGACGGCGACCACGCGGACCAGGAAGTTGCTGCCTTCGTAGGCCACGTCATACGAGCCCAGCAGCTGCGCGCGGCTGGCGATGGTCACGCCTTCCACGCCTTCCAGCGCGGTGCCGACCTTGGCGAAAGCCTCGTCCTTGCCGCCGGCGATGGTGAAACCGGTGTTGCCCACGGCCGGGGCCGCAGCCACCGGGGCCGCCGGCTTGGTCGCCGAGGCAAGGGTCGGCACCTTGTTGTCACTGGTGGCGTTGGGCAGGTTCAGGTCCGGCGGCACTTCCAGCGGACGCATTTCCGGGGCCAGGGCGTAGTCGCCCTTGACGCCACGCTTGAAGCAGCCGGTGGTGCCGGCGGCAACGGCCACCGCAAGCAGGGCGTAGGACAGCACGCGGACGGTGGATACGGATTGACGCATGTGAATCTCCTGGGTCAGACCAAGACGGAAGGTCAGTGGCTGGAAAGGGCTTCGAGGGCGGCGATGTCGCCGGCAAGATGATCGGCCGCCGGATGGTGCGCCGCCGACAGCGGCAGCAGCGGCAGGCGCAGGTCGTGACCGATGCCGATACGGCGCAGCAGCGCCTTGACCGGAATCGGGTTCGGCTCAACGCCGCAGAAATCATGGAACGGCTGCAGGCGCGCATCCCAGGACCCGGTGGCTTCGTGGTCGTGGGCGGCAGCCAGCTCGCACATCCGGCGGTAGGCGCCGGGCAGCACGTTGGAGCCGACCGAGATCAGGCCATCGATACCGGCCTGGATCGAGCGCGCCGCCGTACCGTCGTCGCCACTGAACACGGCAAACTGCGGGCTGCGCAGGGCGAGCAGCGCCTGCACCCGGCCGGTGTCACCCACCGCCTCCTTGATGCCGACGATGTTGGGATGGCTGGCCAGTTCGGCCACGGTATCCGGCTGCATGTCGCACCCGGTACGGCCGGGCACGTTGTACAGCACGACCGGCAGCCCGCCCTGGTCGGCAACCGCGCGGTAGTGGGCGATCAGGCCAGCCTGGGTCGGCCGCACGTACGGCGGGGTGACCACCAGCGCGTGGCTGGCGCCAAGCGCGGCGGCACGGCGGGTCTGTTCGATGGTCTTGGCGGTGCCCGACAGGCCGGTACCGGCCATGACCGGGATGCGGCCGCCGATGCGCTCGACCGCGCTGGCCAGCAGCAGGTCGTACTCGGCATCGGTGAGGGTCGCTGCTTCACCGGTCGAGCCGGCTACGACAACGCCATGGACGCCACCTTCCAGTTGCAGGTGCAGCAGGCGCTGCCAACCGTCGGGATCGAGGGCGCCGTCGGCCCGGAACGGGGTCGCCAGCGCGGTGATGAGGCCGGAAAGGGACAAGGACGTGCTGCTCTTGGCTGGAAAGGGAAAACGCCCGCCACGAAAGGCCGGGGGCGACCTGAATGTTACTTGCGGCGCGAAAGCACGGGCAAGTATGCTGGACACCGGTGGATCCCCGCCTCTGGCGGGCATTCAGACTAACGCATGCATTACCCGGAATCGCCTTGACCGACACCACCCCGCGCCCCGCGCCGAGCGAAAACCACCTCCTGATCAACGCCTACACGACGCATCCGGAGTCCCCCCTGCTGTCCGTCACCCGCCGCATTGCCGACAGCGGCTGCAATCTGGTGGACGCACGCCTGGCCACGGTCGGCCGCGATGTCTCGGTCACCGCCCTGGCCACCGGCTCCTGGGACTCGGTGGCCAAGCTGGAAGCGATGCTGACCCGGCTGGAGCGCGAAGAGGGCCTGAAGCTGGTCTGGTACCGCACTGCCGCCAAGCAGGCGCAGTCCAACCTGCTGCCGTACATCGTCGAAGTGATCGCCGCCGACAAGCCGGGCATCCTGTTCCAGCTGGCCGATTTCTTCGACCGCCAGGGCATCACCATCGAGAACCTGCAGAGCACGCGCTACCGCGCCATGCAGACCGGTGCGGAGATGTTCAGCGCGCAGGTCACCATCGGCGTGCCGGCCAACATGCACATCGCCGCGCTGCGCGACGACTTCCTTGAATTCTGCGACCACCTGAACCTGGACGCGATCATGGACCCGATGAAATTCTGATTCTTCGCGCGCCTCTCACGGGCGCGTGGCGTTTCATGCAATTGTCGTAGAAAGAACCCAGGCTCGACAGAAGGACCTCATGAACAACGGCGATACCCTGGACAGCACCACCCTCTCCCTGCCGCTGGCGCTGTCCGGTGGCGAACAGGCCACTCTCGGCGACTACGCCGGCCACTGGCTGGTGCTGTACTTCTATCCCAAGGACAGCACCCCCGGCTGCACCACCGAAGGCATCGACTTCAACGCACTGCTGCCGAAATTCAAGAAGGCAGGCGCGGTGGTACTCGGTGTCTCACGCGACTCGGTGAAGTCGCACGACAACTTCTGTGCCAAGCAGGGCTTCAACTTCCCGTTGGTCAGCGATGGCGACGAAGCGCTGTGCAGCGCCTTCGACGTGATCAAGATGAAGAACATGTACGGCAAGCAGGTACGTGGCATCGAACGCAGCACCTTCCTGATTTCCCCCGACAGCCGCATCGTGCAGTCCTGGCGCAAGGTCAAGGTTGCCGGCCATGCCGATGCCGTTCTCGCCGAACTGAAGGCCTCCCAGTCCAAGTGAGTCCCACTGCCTACTGTGTCTGCCATCACCCTGCCCCGCAGCAGGCCGTGGTGGTTTTTCCCTGTCCGTAACCAGGAATCGACGATGACCCGAGGCAAGCGCATCTACGTGCTGGATACCAACGTGCTGATGCACGATCCCACCGCGCTGTTCAAATTCGAGGAGCACGACGTCTACCTGCCCATGCAGGTGATCGAGGAGCTGGACAACGGCAAGAAGGGCACCTCCGAAGCGAGCCGCAACGCCCGCCAGGTGAGCCGCTTCCTCAACGAGCTGGTGCAGGAATCCGGCCTGGACAACCTGGCCGACGGCATTCCGCTGCAGCGACCCAATGGCCTGCAGCTGCGCGGCAAGCAGAGCGCCGGCAAGCTGCGCTTCCAGACCAGCCATTTCGACGCCGGCAAGAGCTTCGGCAAGGTCATCCCGGACAACGCCATCCTCGGCGCGATCCTGGCACTGAAGGAAGAAACCCCGGACCTGCCGGTGGTGTTCGTTTCCAAGGACATCAACCTGCGGATCAAGGCCGCGATCGCCGGCATCGTGTCCGAGGACTACGAGAACGACCGCGCGCTGGACGATTTCAGCCTGCTCTACACCGGCGCCACCGAGCTGCCGGAAGACTTCTGGAAGCGCCACGGCGATGACCTGCGCAGCTGGAGCGACAAGGGCCGCACGCATTACGAAATCCTGGCGCAGGATGGCGAGGAGTGGTACCCGAACCAGTACGTCTACCTGCCTGGCGAAGATGAAGTCGAGCTGCGCGTCAGCCGCGTGGTCGGCGACGGCAAGGTGGTGCTGTCGCTGGTCGATGATTTCCGCCACGGCAGCCACGCCGTGTGGGGAATCAGTGCACGCAACCGCGAGCAGAACTTCGCGCTCAACGCACTGATGGATCCGGAGATCGACTTCGTCACGCTGCTGGGTACCGCCGGCACCGGCAAGACCCTGCTGGCGCTGGCCGCCGGCCTGGCGCAGACGATGGACCAGCAGCGCTACCGCGAGATCATCATGACCCGCGCCACGGTCAGCGTCGGCGAGGACATCGGCTTCCTGCCCGGCACCGAGGAAGAGAAGATGACGCCGTGGATGGGTGCACTGACCGACAACCTGGAAGTGCTCACGCACAACCAGGAAGGCGGCACCTGGGGACGCCAGGCGACCAACGACCTGCTCGCCAGCCGCATCAAGATCCGCTCGATGAACTTCATGCGCGGCCGCACATTCCTGTCGCGCTACCTGATCCTGGACGAGGCGCAGAACCTCACCCCCAAGCAGATGAAGACGCTGATCACCCGTGCCGGCCCCGGCACCAAGATCGTCTGCCTGGGCAACGTCGAGCAGATCGACACCCCGTACCTGACCGAGACCACCTCGGGCCTGACCTACGCGGTGGATCGCTTCAAAAACTGGCCGCATAGTGCGCACATCACCCTGCGCCGAGGCGAACGCTCGCGCCTGGCCGATTACGCTTCGGAGGTGTTGTGAACCGCTGCACCCGCCTGCTGCTGCCCACGGCTGCGATCGCCCTCGCAGCCGCCCTGGGTGCCTGCACCACCACGCTCGGCCCGGCCAGCGTGCCGACCGCCGAGCGTACCGGCCAATCCTGGGTGGTCACCCGCCCGATCATCGCCGCGCAGGTGCTCGATACCTGCTCGCGCCCCAGTCCCGGCCGCGAGGCCGGGCGGGTCAGTGGTTACTGGGCGCCCAGCCGGCAGCAGATCGACCAGCTGGAAGCGCAGCTGTCGTCGCTGGAATCACAGGTACCGAAGGTGCTGGACTTCGACCGCCAGTACGTCGGCATCGAAAGCGCCGGCAAGCGTCTGATCTACATCAACGCCTTCCATCTGCCCGACGACAGCGGCATCAACCCGGCACGGGAAGCGATCCGCGTCTGTGACGGCGGCACGCAGTTCTGGGGCGCGGTATTCGACCCGGCCAGCAACACCTTCAGCGAGCTGCAGTTCAACGGCGGCTTCGGCGGGCCCTGAGGGGCCCCGCCGATGGGAATACGCCTGCCCACCTGGGTCTGGATCGGCGCGGTCGCGCTCTCGTGCGTTGCCGGCATGGTCAACGTGGTCGGCTTCCTCGGTTTCGAGCACCAGGCGGTCAGCCACATGACCGGCAGCACCAGCCAGCTGGGCATGGCGCTGGCCCAGGGTGACTGGCGCGCGGTCGGCCACCTGTGGGGATTGCTGATCGCGTTTTCGCTGGGCGCGATGCTCAGCGGCCTGCTGATCCAGGACAGCGCATTGCAGCTGGGCCGCCGCTACGGTGTCGCGCTGGCGCTGGAATCGGCACTGCTGCTGGTGGCCATTCCGCTGTTCGAACAGCATCAGATCTGGGGTGCACTGGCCGCCGCCATGGCCTGCGGCCTGCAGAATGCGATGGCGACCACCTTCAGTGGCGCGGTGGTGCGCACCACCCACCTCAGCGGCATGTTCACCGACCTCGGCATCGGCCTGGGCCACCTGCTGCGCGGACTGCCGCTGCAGGTACGGCGGCTGACCCTCAGCGGCCTGATCATCAGCGGCTTCCTCGCCGGCGGCATCCTCGGCGCCTGGTTGTTCATGCGCTGGCAATACGACGCCCTGCTCGCCCCCGCCCTGCTGACCGGCCTGACCGGGCTGGGTTATGTGGTGTACCAGCAGTGGGCGCGTTGGCGGCATTGAATCAAGGACATCCACGCATGGCGTGGATCTACCTTCCCCTGCGGGACCACGGCACAATCAACTGATGAGCCCGACCACTCCCGTTTCCGCCCTCACCATCGCCGGCTCCGACTCCGGCGGTGGCGCCGGTGTCCCTGCCGATCTCAAGGCCTTCGCCGCGCACCGCGTGCATGGCCTGGCCGTGTTCGCCGCGCTGACTGCACAGAACACCCGTGGCGTCACCGCCGTGCATGTGCCACCGATCGCATTCCTGCAGGCGCAGATCGAAGCCTGCTTCGATGACTTCGATATCCATGCCGTGAAACTCGGCATGCTGGCCAACGCCGAGGTGATCCATGCCGTCGCCGACGCACTGGAAAAGCATCGCCCGCCGCACGTGGTGCTGGACCCGGTGATGGTCGCCACCAGCGGCGCGCGCCTGCTGGAGGAAAGTGCGCTCAAGGCCATGCGCGAACGCCTGCTGCCGTTGGCGACGCTGGTTACGCCCAATACCCCGGAAGCAGAACTCCTGATCGGCCGGAAGATCGCCAACGGCGATGACGCCGAACAGGCTGCCTCTGCCCTGCTCGAGCTCGGTGCCGGTGCGGTGCTGCTGAAAGGCGGCCACCTGCAGGAAGGCAACCGCGTGATCGATCGCTACTTCGACGGCGTCAGCAGCGAAGAATTCATCCACGCCCGCCTGCCGCTGGACGCACATGGCACAGGCTGCACGCTCGCCTCGGCCATCGCCGCGCAGCTGTGCAATGGCCTGAGCCTGGCCAATGCCTGCGAAGCCGGCATCGACTACGTTGCGCGCGGCCTGCAGCAGGGCTACGCGCCTGGCCGCAGCGAGGTGCTGGTACTCGATCACTTCGGCGCGGCACCGCACGCATGAGTCTCGCACCGGACGTCGTTGCCGTGCAGTGCACTGATGGCCATCGCTACGAAGTGATCGCCTGCGTGCCTGCACAGTCCATCGCGCGCCTGCTGTGGCTGCCAGCGCTGGGCGTGGCCGCGCGTCACTACCTGCCACTGGCATTGGCGCTGGCGGCGAAGGGCGTGGCGGTCTACCTGCATGAGTGGCGCGGCAACGGCAGCAGCTCACTGCGCCCCTCGCGCACGCAGGACTGGGGCTATCGCGAAGTACTCGAACAGGATCTGCCGGCCAGCCAGGCCGTCCTGGCCGCAGCCGATGACGCCACCGACGCCCTGCCCTGGATCATCGGTGGACACAGTCTGGGCGGGCAGCTGGCCTGCGTGCATGCCGGCCGCAACCCGCAGCACTTCAACCGGCTGTGGCTGGCCGCCAGCGGCTCACCGTTCTGGCGCGGCTTCCCGCCACCGCGTGGCTGGCTGCTGCCACTGGTCTATCGTTTCCTGCCGTGGATCGCGCAACGCCAGGGCGTGCTGCATGGTCGGCGCCTCGGCTTTGGTGGCACCGAAGCGCGCGGGCTGATCGCCGACTGGGCACGCGTTGGCCTGAACAACCACTACGCCGCGGCCGGCATGAACGAAGACCTCGATGCGCAGATGGCGCGCGTGCATGGCAGCGCACAGGCCGTATTGATGGAGCACGACTGGTTGGCACCGACCGGATCGATGCAGACGCTGCTGGCGAAGCTGCCGAATGTGGACGCGCAGCTGCGCGTGCTGTCCGCGCACGAACTGGGCACGCGCGCCGATCATTTCGCGTGGCTGAAGGCGCCGGAGGCCGTAGCTGACAGCTTTTTCATTCAGTTGGATGAAAATTTTCACAAAACTGTTGACGGTACGCGCCGACATCCGCATAATTCCGCTCCTGTCGCAGGGCGCCCGTAGCTCAGTTGGATAGAGTACCTGGCTACGAACCAGGCGGTCGGGAGTTCGAATCTCTCCGGGCGCACCACTCGACAGGTTTTCAGCATCCGCCGCTGGAAATGCAGTAAAATTTAGCAGTAAGTTGATTGTGTACCGCGCGCCCGTAGCTCAGTTGGATAGAGTACCTGGCTACGAACCAGGCGGTCGGGAGTTCGAATCTCTCCGGGCGCACCAT
>NZ_JASJSQ010000034.1:0-45856 GCF_030236855.1 Stenotrophomonas maltophilia group sp. Smal13 | reverse complement strand
CGCCATGGATGGCGCGGCTAAGCCTCCAGGGACGGATTCACGGCGTCCCCTGCCCAGCCTACCCGCCCGGACAGCTCCATGAAGTTCGCCGTGCAGCCGCCACGAGGGGCTCAGCCGTTGGCCGGTTTCCAGCACCAGTGCCAGGGTTCGTAGACGATCCCATGCGGGTTGTCGCGCGGGTAGCTCAGCTGGAAGCCATGCCCACCGGCATTCGCCTGCAGCCACGCAAACGCGTCGGTGGCTTCGAATGATTCTTCGGCCGGGGCGTCGCCCGGTGTGCCGATGTCCAGCGCGTGGCCGCTGTGGTGTTCGCTGAAACCCGGGGCGGCATTGACCTTCAGGATCTCCGCCACGCTCAAGCCGCGCGCCAGCTTCCGTTCGAAGATGCCCAACTGGTAGGCATGGCTGCGGAAGCCGGAGATGGCGTCCAGCGCAATGCCATCCTGTGCCGCATGCAGTCGCATCCGTCGCCAGCCCTGCGCGGCGCCACGGCGCAGCCACAGCGGGCGGGCGAAGCGATCGCGGCCGGCAAAATGCAGCAGGCAGGGTTCGGGTTCCAGCGGCAGGCCGCTGTGGTCGGCATAGCGCTGCGGGTCCAGGCCAAGCTGCTGCAGGCGCTGCTGCAACCCGGCCAGCGGCAGCCACTGATCTTCCAGTCCGGCGCCGAAGGGCCGTGCAGCCGCGGTGTCCAGCAGCGCCAGTGCATCCTCGACCCCGGGCTCGCGCGGCAGGCGAGGCACCATCGAATGCACGCCGTGCGGCAGTACCGCCGCCAGATAGCGGCCATCACGCTTGCGCCGCAGCACCCACTGCGCCTGCGACAGCAAGCGTGCATCCAGGTTGCTACGTGCACGCAACAGGTGGGCGGGCCACAGCTCGATGGCCTCGGTATTGATCAGCAGGGGCGGGCGTCGTTGCATCGCCTCAGCTTACTGCCGTGGTGCCGACGCGGCCACCTTGCGCAGTGCATCGAGCAGCGCCTGCGGCCGGTCCACGCTGAGCAGCAGCGTGCTGCCATCACTGACCGGCAGGGCGAGGACACGCGCACGGTCGGTGACCAGGGCGAAGCCCTTGCCGCCTCCCTGCAGGCGGAAGTGGCCCGAGTAGAAGCCAGGCATTGAATAGCCATTGGTTTTGACACGGATGCCATAGCGGCGGTCACGCTGCAGGTCGACCACCTCGGCCTGGTCCAGCCGCAACTGCGCCACCGGCACCCGCCGCCGATACATCGTCGAGCGCACGTCCAGCACATCGCCGGCCAGTTCCACCCGGCGGCGGAAGAATGCGGCCCCCAGCCCGACAGCGAGTACAGCGATGACGATCAGGCTCCATGCCGCACTGCCGCCCATCCGGAACCAGGGCGGCGACAGCGTAACTTCGATCCAGGGTGCGTTCGCCGGTGCCTTGTACAGCTGCGCATACAGGCAGGCCACGAAGGCAGCCAGCAGCGGCAGCACGATCCACAGCACGCGCAGCGGCGAACTCTCGGCCACGTCAAAGGGTTTCGGGTCACTGCCGCCCATGGTTCAGGCCTCCTTCTTGAACACCAGCATCGCCGGGCGCATCGGCGTCGGGATGATGATGTTGACCAGCTCCCAGCCCAGCTGGCCCTGCCGGCTCAGCTCGGCCTGGACATCCTCGGCCTTGAGTACGCCCATCATGGAGGTCTTGACCTCGATGGTCTGGTAGCTCCAGCGCTTGCTCATTCCTTGTCCTCCGACGATGGCGTGGGTTTCGGCAGGCGTCCTGCCTTGCGCAGGGCGTCGCGCAGCACGTACTCGATCTGCGCGTTGAGGCTGCGCAGTTCGTCATCAGCCCAGCGCTGCGCCGCGGCCAGGACCTCGGCATTGATGCGCAGCGGATAGGCTTTCTTCTCACTCATGGGGGCTCCTGGCGGGGCGGTGGGGCGCCCCGTTGCGAGGGTGGCTCAGTACAGCGAGCCTGCATTGACGATCGGCTGGGTGCCGCGGTCCGAGCACAGCACGGTCAGCAAGTTGCTGACCATGTGCGCCTTGCGTTCCTCGTCCAGCTGCACCACGCCGTTCTTCTGCAGTTCGGCCAGGGCCATCTCGACCATGCCGACCGCACCGGCAACGATGCGCGTGCGTGCGGCGATCACCGCGTTGGCCTGCTGCCGCTGCAGCATCGCCTGGGCGATTTCAGCGGCGTAGGCGAGGTGGCTGATGCGCGCATCGATCACCTGCACGCCGGCGTCGGCCAGGCGCTCGGCCAGTTCGTTCTTCAGGTGCTGGGAAATCTCGCTGGCATGACTGCGCAGGGCCAGCTGGCCATCCTCATGCTGGTCGTAGGGGTAGCTGGTGGCCATCGCGCGCAGCGCCGATTCGGACTGGATGTGCACGAAGCTCTCGTAGTCGTCCACGTTGTAGACCGCCTCGGAGGCATCGACCACCTGCCAGACGATGACCGCCGCGATCTCGATCGGGCTGCCGTCCAGCTCGTTGACCTTCAGCTTGCCGCTCTCGAAGTTGCGCACGCGCTGGCTGACCCGGCGCTTGGCATAGAAGGGGTTGTTCCAGCGCAGGCCGTTGTCCTTCACGGTGCCCATGTATTTGCCGAACAGGCTCAGCACCGCCGCCTGGTTGGGCTGGACCGTGTACAGGCCGGCCAGGGCGAAGATCGCCAGCGCCGCCATCAGGATGCCTGCCAACATCAGCAGCAGGTTGGGCGAGCCGGTGCTGGCCTTGGCTGCTACCCCCAGTACGAACAGGGCGCCGCCGGCGAGGGCGACAAGCAGGGCGCCGGCCAGCGTGCCGAGGCCGTTGAGGGAAGACAGCGACTTCTCTTTCATGGCGGTACGTCCTTGAGGGTTCGGAATGAAGATATCAAAGTGATATCACTTGTCGACTACCGTTCGTCGGATGCCATGGCCGGGGTGCCCGGCCAGCTAGAATGCCCACCCGCCTTCACATCGCTGCTGGAACCGCCATGGCCAAGCTTGGAACTCCGTTGTCCCCCTCCGCCACCCGCGTGCTGCTGCTCGGCTCGGGCGAACTCGGCAAGGAGGTGGCCATCGAGCTGCAGCGGCTGGGCGTGGAAGTGATCGCCGCCGACCGCTATGCCGATGCCCCGGCCATGCAGGTCGCGCACCGCTCGCATGTGATCGACATGCTGGATGCGATGGCCCTGCGCGCGCTGATCGCCCAGGAGCAGCCGCACCTGGTGGTGCCGGAGATCGAGGCCATCCATACCGAGACCCTGGTCCAGTTGGAGCAGGAGCAGGGCCTGCGGGTGATCCCGACCGCGCGCGCCGCCCGCCTGACCATGGACCGCGAGGGCATCCGCCGCCTGGCCGCCGAGACCCTGGGCCTGCCGACCTCGCCGTACCGCTTCGTCGATACCGAAGCCGAGTACCGCGCCGCCGTGGCCGCCATCGGCCTGCCGTGCGTGGTCAAGCCGGTGATGTCGTCCTCGGGCAAGGGCCAGAGCACCCTGCGCAGCGAGGCGGACATCGCACCCGCCTGGGACTATGCGCAGACCGGTGGCCGTGCCGGTGCCGGCCGCTGCATCGTCGAAGGTTTCATCGATTTCGATTACGAGATCACCCTGCTGACCGTGCGCCATGCCGGCGGCACCTCGTTCTGCGCGCCGATCGGCCATCTGCAGAAGGACGGTGATTACCGCGAAAGCTGGCAGCCGCAGCCGATGTCGAGCAGGGCGCTGGCGCGTGCCGAAGAGATTTCGCGCGCGATCACCGATGACCTCGGTGGCTGGGGCCTGTTCGGTGTCGAGCTGTTCGTGAAGGGCGACGAGGTGTGGTTCAGCGAAGTGTCGCCGCGCCCGCACGACACCGGCCTGGTGACGCTTGTTTCGCAGGAACTGAGCGAGTTCGCGCTGCACGCGCGCGCCATCCTCGGCCTGCCGATCCCGGTGATCCGCCAGAGCGGCCCGTCGGCCTCGTGCGCGCTGCTGGCGCATGGCGAGGGCGTGCCGTACTTCAACAACGTCGCCGCCGCACTGCAGGTGCCGGACACCGCCGTGCGCCTGTTCGGCAAGCCGAGCGTGCATGGCCACCGCCGCGTGGGCGTGACCCTGGCGCGCGCGGAAACCATCGACGAAGCGCGCGCCATCGCGCGTGATGCAGCCGACGCCATCGGCGTCGAACTGCGCCCGTAAAGCAAAAAGGGGACGGAGGGGATTAAGTCGTTTGTGGCACAAACGACTTAATCCCCTCCGTCCCCTTTCTGTTATTTCACATCCACCCACACCAGGTGATGGTCGCTGCCATCGGCGATCTTCGCTTCCGGGCTTTCATTGGCCGGCCAGAACACGCCGCTGCCGATGTACTCGAAACCGGTCGAGGGCAGCACGTAGTCCAGGCGCATGGTGCCGGACTTCGGGCCGAAATCGCCGGTGGCATGGAACGGTGCGCCCTTGCGCTCGATGCCCTTGGCCGCATAGGCCAGGCTGGTCTGCTCGCCACCAACGCTGCGCGGGGTGGGGTAGCGCAACACGCGGGCGTTCTCGATCAGTTCGACGATCGCCTCATGGCGGCCATCGCCGTCGACCGGGTCGTTGTTGAGGTCGCCGAGGATCACGAAGCGCGCGTCCTGCGCCAGGCCGCCGCACTGGCCCTTGTCGTCGCACAGCCACGGCTTGTCACCCTTGGACAGGTATTCCTGCCACAGGCGCAGTTCGTCGTGGTTGCGCGCGGCGTTGCGCTTTTCCGGGCCATCGAACACTGGCGGGGTCGGGTGCGAGACCAGAGCGTGGACCACGCCGGCCGGGGTCTTCACCGGCACGTCCCAATGTGACTTCGACGACAGCCGCAGCTGCGACCACACATGGTCGTTGTAGAAGCTCTTGCCGGTGCGCGGGTCGACCGGACGGATCGCGCCCGGCATCGCGCTCCACTTCAGCAGCTGGAAGCTGCGCACCTTGGCTTCATCGATCGGGTAGCGCGACAGCACCAGCATGCCGTACTGGCCCGGGTGCAGGCCGTAGCCCCAGGCATCGTTGCCGCGGCTGCGGCCTTCGCCGCCGACCACGCCGTTGTTGTCCAGGTCCAGGCCGCTGGGCACGCCAGTGTTGACCGGGGCCAGGTAGCGGTAGGCGAAGTGCAGCGGCTTGCCGCCGCCGGGCTGGGCCACTTCCAGGTAGCGCTTCTGGAACAGGTCGGCGGCGCGGTGGGCGTCGTCGAAATCGAATTCGTTCAGCAGCACCAGGTCCGGGCGTGCCTGCTGCAGCACCGCGGCGATCTTGCGCGCGTGCTCGCTGTCGCCTTCCAGCTCCTTGATCAGGCCACCGGTCTCATCGGAGTACAGCGAGGTGTTGTAGGTGGCCAGGCGCAGCGCAGCGGACGGCTTTTCGGTCATCGCAGGGGACGTGGCGAAGGCGGGGGCGGTGGCGCCGCAGAGCAGGGCCAGGGCGAGGATCTGGGGTCGGAGGTTCATGCGCCGTATTGTGCACCCGGCCCGGTGTCAGTGGTTTGTCAGCGTCCGTCCAGTTCGTCGTCGAAATCGTGCCAGCGGCGGCCGTCGTAGGCTTCCAGCGGTCGATAGCGCCGTTTGTAGTCCATCTTCTGATGCCCGCGGATCCAGTAGCCCAGGTATACGTGCGGCAGGCCCTCGCGGCGGGCCCATTCGATCTGCTGCAGGATCGCGAAGGTGCCCAGCCCACGCGCGGCATGGTCCGGGTCGAAGAAGGTGTAGACCGCCGACAGGCCGTGCTCGGTGACGTCGGTCACCGCCACACCCAGCAGCTGGCTGGGCTGGCCGTCGTGGCCGGGCAGGCGCATCTCCATGAAGCGGGTGTGCGACCAGCTGCCGATCAGGAACTGCTCGAACTCGTGCGGGCCGTGGTCATCCATGCCGCCGTTGGCATGGCGGTGGGTCAGGTAGCGGTGATACAGCGCGAACAGGTCATCGCGGGCGGTGGCCGCGGTGATCCGCACCTCCAGGTCGTCATTGCGGGCGGCACAGCGGCGTTGGCTGCGATCCGGGGCGAAGCGCGCCACCGGGATGCGCACCGCCACGCAGGCCTGGCAGTGCGCGCAATGCGGCCGGTAGACCAGGTCGCCACTACGGCGGAAGCCCCAGCTCAGTGCCAGCGGGTACAGGCCGCCAAGGCGGCGATCGTGCGGGTCCAGCACCAGGTCGCGCGCCACCCGGTCCGACCAGTACCCGCAGGGGTGCTCGCCGGTCTGGAAAAGTCGCAGTTCGTCGTCTCTGTCGCCATGTATCGCCATAGGCACAGCATAGCCCCAGCCTGTCGCAGTGGTGGCGACTGTCCGCCGGATGAATGGAACTGGCAGAGGCGTCAACCGACGTCGCGCCCGGGCGTTGTTGTCCCCCGAGGGTGAAGTGATCACCCCGACGCTGTTCCCATCCCCAGGAGTGACCTCATGATCCGTACCCCCCTGCTGCTGGCCCTGCTGCTCGGCACTTCCGCTTCCGGTATCGCGCTCGCGGCCGACACCCCGACCACGCCCGCGCAGCGTCCGGTCAAGCTGGACACCAACGGCGACGGCGTCATCGACCGCAGCGAGGCGGCTGCCAACCCGCGCCTGGCCGCGAAGTTCGACGAGCTGGACAAGAACAAAGACGGCAAGCTTTCGCGCGATGAGCTGCCGCGCTGGAAGCACGGTCGCCGTGGCCACGGCGGTGAGCGCTGGGCCAAGCTGGACGTCAACAAGGACGGCCGCATCAGCCGCGAGGAAGCCAAGGCCGATCCGCGCCTGGCCGCGCGCTTCGACGAGCTCGACCTCAACAAGGACGGTTACCTGGACAAGGCCGACCGCGAGCTGCGCATGAAGCAGCGTCGTGATGCCTGGTTCGCCGCCGCCGACACCAACAAGGATGGCCAGCTGAGCAAGGCCGAGTTCGACGCGGCCAAGGGCCCGATGCACGGTGGCCAGCGCCACGGCGGTCCGCGCGATGGCGCGGCGCCGAAGCCGCAGCGCTGAGGTTCAACGCAGTGAATGACGACAACGCCGGCGCACTGCCGGCGTTGTCCGTTACAGGCGGCCGCTGCGCATCAGTGAGTACAGCACCAGCGCGATGACCATCAGGTTCATCGCGATGATGCCGGTGCGGCCGTACATCGATTCGAACTTCCAGTTGATGCCGGTGCGTCCGCGGCGGGCCGAATCGCGCGCGATCATCGGTGCCATCACCCGCTGCAGCGGCACCAGGCACTGGTAGTTGACCACGCCCAGGCCTACCGCCAGCACCGTCAGCTGCGTCCAGACCGGCGCCTGCAGCATCACAGCCAGCAGGATCGCCAGGCACCAGAACATGCCGGTGATGATGTTGAGGTAGAGGAAGCGGCGCACGTCGGCGCGCTCGGATGCCGTTTCGGTGTACGACATCAGGAAGCGTCCGCCCAGATAGCTGCCGATCGCTCCACCGACCACACCGCCGATCACCGCCCCCCAGCTTTCGGCCGGCAGCACGTGCAGCTGGCCCAGCGTGGCAGTCAGCGAGCCCATCGCGGTGCCGCCCGCAGCGCTGGCGCCGCCAAGGCCAAGCTTGCTGCCGCCGATGCCGACGCCGGTGCCGAGCAGGATCGCGGCGCTGGCGGTGCCGGGCGCAGCCACCAGCACCATCGATACCACGGCAGTGGCGAATGCCGCGCTCGGGGCGCTACTGCGCGCGAATTCACCGAAGCGCTGCAGCAGGCCGTCGCGCACCAGGGCGCGGGCACGCGACAGGCGCTTGCGCACGGCGGCGTCACTGAGCCCGAGCAGGTCAGCCACCTGCTGCGAACGCTGGCCTTCGCGGTAGTACAGCAGCAGCACTTCGCGGCTGTCGGCCGGCAACGCGGAAATGATGTCCTCGGCGGCGATTTCCTCTTCCACCCGTTGCAGCCGGTCGGCCGCGCCCGGGGCCGGGTCGGCCGCCATACCCATCGCCACCTCGGCGGCCTCGCCGGTCAGCGGCCGGCCGCGCTGCGCGCGCAGCCAGTCGCGGGCCAGGTTGCGGGTGATCTGCCGCAGCCAGGGCAGGAAGCTGGTCGAACTGCGCAGCTGGTGCAGCTGCTGCCAGCCCTTCACGAAGGCCTCCTGGGCGATGTCCTCGCTGGCCTGACGATCGCGGGTGATGGCCAGCGCGATGGCGGTAACCGTGTTCTGGCAGGCCAGCACGATGCGGCCATAGGCGTGCTGGCAACCGCTGGCAGCGGCAGGCAGTTCGCGTTCCAGGGTCTGGTCGATCGATGCGGCGAACGTCGTCATGGCGGCGGCTCTCCTGCTGGGATTGTGTCCCATGACGGAGCCGCGCGCCGAATGTGACCGGCCTTCTGCACGGTAGTGCCGGCCGCTGGCCGGCAACCTCATGACAAAAAAAGGGGACGGAGGGGATTAAGTCGTTTGTGGCACAAACGACTTAATCCCCTCCGTCCCCTTTTTCGGCTGCCGGCCAGCGGCCGGCACTACCCGTGCGTCACTTCGAGGGCTGGATGCGGACCCGGACTTCTTCCTCTTCCGGTGCGGCCTGCGGAGCCGGTTGCGCCTGCTGCGGCTGGGTCTGCGGGGCAGGGGCCGGTGCGACCGGCGCCGGGGCGCCGCGATGGCGCAGGCCGATCACCAGCGCCACGCCGGCGATCACCACCAGCAGGGCGATGCGGATGCGCCAGGCCCAGCCACGGCCGCCGCCGGTCGTCTCTGCGGTGTCGCGGAAGGCGAATTCGGCGGTCGGATGGTCGCGGCGGGTGGTGTCGAGCAGTCGCGCCTCGCGCAGGATTTCACGCGCGCGCGGCTGGTCGTCGGCGCGCACGATCCACACCGCTGGGTAGGCGTTGGCGTTGCCCAGGTCGGTATAGCTGAACTGGCCGCGACGACGGGTCTTGTACGAGCGCCCATTGGTCACCTTGACGTCGATGCCATGCCCGCGCAGGAGCTCGGCGACGCCTTCAACGGTTTCCACACGCTGGCTGCTGAAGATCTGGCGCATCGGATCAGTCCTTGGCCGGCACGGCGGCGGCCGCGGCCTGGTCGGGAACCACGCGGATCAGGCCTTCCTGCGCGGTGCTGGCCACCAGCACGCCATTGCGGGTGAAGAACTGGCCGCGGGCCAGGCCGCGCGAATCCTGCGCGCTGGGGCTGTCCAGCGAGTACAGCAGCCAGTCGTCGGCACGGAACGGGCGGTGGAACCAGATCGCGTGGTCGAGCGAGGCCATCTGCACGTGCGGGTGGTAGTAGCTGATGCCATGCGGGAACGTGGCGGTACCCAACAGGTGGAAGTCCGAGGCATAGGCCAGCAGTGCCTGGTGCAGCTCCGGGGCATCGCCGACCGGCTCGCTCAGGCGCAGCCACACCTGGTGGTACGGGGGGCGCTTGGGTGGATTGAGTTCATCGCGCGGGTAGACGTGGCGGAACTCGAACGGGCCACCGCGCGACAGCCAGCGCTGCACCTTGATCGGCAGCCGCTCCAGCACTTCGGCCGGCAGCGGGCGGTTCGGTTCGATGTCTTCCGGCTGCGGCACTTCGGGCATCTTGTGCTGGTGCTCGGCGCCGGTTTCGGCCTGCTGGAACGAGGCAGCACAGAAGAAGATCACCTTGCCGTGCTGGATTGCGGTAACCCGGCGCACCGAGAAACTGCCGCCGTCGCGGGTACGGTCCACGTCGTAGACGATGGGGTGGTCGATGTTGCCGGCGCGCAGGAAGTAGGCGTGCAGCGAGTGCACGTGGCGCCCGTTGTCGACCGTGGCCTGCGCCGCAGCCAGCGCCTGGCCCAGCACCTGGCCGCCGAACACGTACTTGGTGCCGATGTCGCGGCTCTGCCCGCGGAACAGGTTGTCCTCCAGCCGCTCCAGGGTGAGCAGGTCGATCAGCTCGGAGACGACGGGTTCGGGCGTGTCGTTCAAGGGGGCGGCCACAGCAATGAAGAGGCCCCGATTATACCGTTGCAGGCCAGTCCATCATTGGTAGTGCCGGCCGCTGGCCGGCAACCTCATGATCCTCCTGGGGCACCTGCGGTTGCCGGCCAGCGGCCGGCACTACCGGTTACTTGCCCAGCCGGGCGACCAGCGCCTGCAGGGCATTCTGCGCATCCGGGGCGAACCAGGCCTCGACGAAGCGGTCGAGCTGGATCAGGTCCGGCTGCAGCGCCACGTGCAGGTCTGCACGGGCGATGGCGCGGGTCAGCAGCATCGGCTGGCGCGGCTGCTTGAGCAGGTTCTGCAGCCAGGCGATGGCGCGCGCCACCACCAGGTCGCCTTCGGCCAGTTCATCGACCAGGCCGATCTGCAGCGCCTGTTCGGCCGGCACCAGCGAGCCGGTGGTCAGCAGGACGCCGGCGCGGTGTACGCCCACCGCGCGGCGCAGCAGGCGCTGGATGCCCTCCGGCGCGATCAGGCCCACCTGCACTTCGTTCAGGCCGATGGCATACGGCCGCGACGGATCGGCGCTGCGCGCCATCACCCGGTAGTCGCAGCACAGGGCCAGCACGCAGCCGCCCGCCGGTGCGTGGCCGGTGATCGCCGCGACCACCGGGATCCGGCTCTCGGCCAGCGTGCGCACGGCGCCAAAGAAGGCGTTCCAGGTGTCCAACAACTTGTGCTTGTCATCACCATGCGAGAGCAGGTGCGGCACGTCCATACCGCCGGTGAAGATGCGCTCGCTGCCCGACAGCACGATGCCGTGCGCGTCTTCGGCCATGGCCAGCTCGATGGCATGGATCAACTGCCGGCACAGTTCGGTGTCCAGTGCGTTGACCGGCGGCCGCGCCAGGCGCAGTTCGCGGATGGGGCCATGGTTGATCACCTCGATGAGCGTCGTCATGCTGCGGTCTCGTTGCGAAGAAGGAACCTGGGCGATGATAACCAAACCATTCGTTGGCGTACTGTTGGTTCTGTGTGCGGCCGCAGCATCGGCGTCGGCGGCGGAACCGGACTGCGTCACGGTGGAGCAGGGCTGGGCGCGGTTGCCACCGAATCCGGCGATGCCGATGACCGCCGGCTATGGCGTGATCCACAACGGCTGCAGCAAGGCGGTGGCGATCACTGGCGCGACCAGCAGCAGCTTCAATGATGTGTCGCTGCACGAAACCACGATCACGGATGGGGTCAGCCGGATGCGCGCGATCGAGCGTCTGCCGCTGGCGCCGGGCGCGCGCGCCGAGCTCAAGCCCGGTGGCCTGCACCTGATGCTGATGCAGGGCAAGGGCGCGTTGAAGGAAGGCCAGGCGCTGCCGCTGCGGCTGCAGCTGGAGGGCGGTGGCGAAGCGAGCGCGACGTTGGTGGTGCGCAAGGCCGCGCCGTAAGCGCGCGGGGAAACGGGACGCTGCTGCTGACGCAAGGGGTTGGGATGGCCGTCGTAGCGTCGAGCTTGCTCGACGGCCCCGGCCTGCAGCAGTCGAGCAAGCTCGACTCTGATGAGGCGACGATTGGGATGGCTGCCGTAGCGTCGAGGACGCTGGGCGCGAACGGAATATCCGGTAGTGCCGGCCGCTGGCCGGCAGCGTGGTGAAAGCCGGCCAGCGGCCGGCACTACCAGGGGGCCTACGACCAGTCGTACGAGAACAGCACCGTGCGGCTTTCCGGCTCGTACAGCATCACGATCGCATCGGCGCCGGTGGCGCACCAGTTGTAGCCGGCCACGTCGGCCACGGCGAAGAATTTGTTGCCATTGCGGGTGATGATCACTGTTTCGGCATCGTCCGCAGCGTTGGGGTCATCGGCAGCTTCGGTGAAACCCAGCTCGAATGCCGCGGGAATCTCTGCGGTTTCGGTCCAGTTGCCGAAACCGATGGGGCCGCCCAGCGTATCCAGATAATCGCGCTCGCTGGCCTCACCCTTGCCGTAGCGCGAGTAGCAGGCGAGGCGGCCATGCGTGGCATGGTAATCGCGGGCCTTGGCGTAGCTCTCGCGCATCTGCGCGATGTGTTCCTGCGCATCCTTGTCCTGCACCGCATCACCGATGAAATAGCCCGCGTTGCCGAGGAAGTGCATCTCGTTGCCGGCGGTCAGTTCGAAGGCGATCCAGTTGGTGCCGGTGAAATCGTTGTGGTGTTCTTCTGTGGTCTCGCCGATGCAGCCGTCATACGGCTCGATCGGGCACAGCATCGTTGCCACCTGGCCGGCCAGTTCCGGGCGCAGCACGCCGAGGTCGATCTTCAGCAGCGGCAGCAGGTGCTGGCCGAGCCAGGCCTGGTCGGCGGGAAAGACGTCGGTGGGGAAGGCGACCATGCCGGGCAGCAGGTCGCGCAGTTCAGTCTGGTGGATCATGTCAGTCCTTTGAATTGGATCGGTAGTGCCGGCCGCTGGCCGGCATCCGCGATACATCTGGAGGTTGCCGGCCAGCGGCCGGCACTACCACAGGCGCGTCAGGTCGACGCGCTGCGGATCGCCTCCGGCAGCGGTGCGCTCTTGCCGGTCTGGGTGTCCATCCAGACCACCACCACGTTGCCGTCCGAATAGAGCTTCGATTCGTCCTGCTGGTCGACGATGCGGTGGCCGATGGTCACGCTGCTGTTGCCGAGGCGCTCGACGAACAGTTCGACCAGGATGTCGTTGGGCCACACGATGGGCAGCCGGTAGTTGACGTTGGTCGCGGCCACCACCGGTGCGATGCGGTCGGTCATCGACACACCGTCCACACCCAGCATCCAGCGCACGCGCGCTTCTTCCAGGTAGGAGATGTACTTGGCATTGTTCACATGGCCCATGCTGTCCATGTCACGCCAGCGCACGCTGATCGGGATGCGGGCCAGGATCTTGTGTTCGCTGCTCATCAGGCGTCCTTTTTCTTCTTGCTGGCAGTGGCGGTCTTGCTGGTCTTGCCGGTGCTCTTGGCAGCCACGGCCTTCTTCGCCGGCTTCTCGGCCTTTTCAGGCTTCACCTTGCGCGGCGGGCGGGCGTCGGGCTTGTTCGCCACGGCGGCCGGCTGCTCGGGGCGCGCGCTGGTGGAGGGCAGCATGCGCGCCAGGAACTGGCCGGTGTACGACTGCGGGCAGGCCGCCACGTCTTCCGGCGTGCCGGTGACCAGGATGGTGCCACCGCGATGGCCGCCTTCCGGACCCAGATCAACGATCCAGTCGGCGGTCTTGATCACGTCCAGGTTGTGCTCGATCACCACCACCGTGTTGCCTTCGTCGCGCAGCTTGTGCAGCACGCCCAGCAGCGCTTCGATGTCGTGGAAGTGCAGGCCGGTGGTCGGCTCGTCGAGGATGTACAGGGTGCGGCCGGTATCGCGGCGCGACAGTTCCTTGGACAGCTTCACGCGCTGCGCTTCACCACCGGACAGCGTTGTCGCGCTCTGGCCCAGTTTGATGTAGCTCAGGCCGACGTCGACCAGTGTTTCCAGCTTGCGCGCAATCGACGGCACCGGCTCGAACAGCTTCAGTGCATCCTCGACGGTCATTTCCAGCACGTCGTTGATGTTGAAGCCCTTGTACAGGATCTCCAGCGTCTCGCGGTTGTAGCGCTTGCCATGGCAGACGTCGCAGGGCACGTACACGTCCGGCAGGAAGTGCATCTCGACCTTGATCAGACCGTCACCCTGGCAGGCTTCGCAGCGGCCGCCGCGCACGTTGAAGCTGAAGCGGCCCGGCGAATAGCCGCGTGCACGCGCTTCGGGCACCTGTGCGAACAGTTCGCGCAGCGGCGTGAACAGGCCGGTGTAGGTAGCCGGGTTCGAACGCGGGGTGCGGCCGATCGGCGACTGGTCGATGTCCACCACCTTGTCGAACAGGTCCAGGCCATCGATCTCCTTGTACGGAGCGATCGGGTGCGAGGCGCCGTTGATCTCGTTGGCGGCCAGCGAGAACAGGGTGTCGTTGATCAGGGTCGACTTGCCCGAGCCGGACACGCCGGTCACGCAGGTCAGCAGGCCCGACGGAATCGCCAGGTCCACGCCCTTCAGGTTGTTGCCGGTCGCCCCGCGCAGGTGCAGGGTCATCTTCGGGTTCGGCGTGTGCCGGCGCGCCGGAATCTCGATCGCGCGCTTGCCCGACAGGTACTGGCCGGTCAGCGAACGCGGTGCCTCCAGGATGTCCTGCAGGGTGCCCTGGCCGACGATCTCGCCGCCGTGCACGCCCGCGCCCGGGCCGATGTCCAGCACGTAGTCGGCCAGCCGGATCGCATCCTCGTCATGTTCGACCACGATCACCGTATTGCCCAGGTCACGCAGGCGGGTGAGGGTGCCGAGCAGGCGTTCGTTGTCGCGCTGGTGCAGGCCGATCGACGGCTCGTCGAGCACGTACATCACACCGACCAGGCCGGCGCCGATCTGGCTGGCCAGGCGGATGCGCTGTGCCTCGCCACCGGACAGGGTGTCTGCCTTGCGCTCCAGGGTCAGGTAATCCAGGCCGACATCGACCAGGAAGCCGAGGCGTTCGCCGATCTCCTTGACGATCTTCGCGGCGATCTCGCCACGCCAGCCCGGCAGGCTCAGTTCACTGAAGAACTTCAGTGCCTCGTCGATCGGCAGCACCACCAGCTCCGGCAGCGGGCGATCGGCCACGAACACGTTGCGTGCTGCCTTGTTCAGGCGCGCGCCATTGCATTCCGGGCACGGCTGTTCGCTGATGTACTTGGACAGCTCCTCGCGCACCGCAGGCGACTCGGTTTCCTTGTAGCGGCGTTCGAGGTTGGGAATGATGCCCTCGAAGCGGTGCTTGCGCTGGGTGCGGCCGCCAGCTTCGGTGAAGTAGGTGAAGGTGATCGTCTCGTCGCCGCTGCCGTACAGCACGGCCTGCTGCACCTTGGCCGGCAGCGAATTCCACGCGGCATCCACGTCGAACTTGTAGTGCTTGGCCAGCGAGGCGATCAGCTGGAAATAGTAGGCGTTGCGGCGGTCCCAGCCGCGCACCGCACCGGCGGCCAGCGACAGCTCCGGATGCACCACCACGCGCGAAGGGTCGAAGAACTCGGCGATGCCCAGGCCATCGCAGCCGGGGCAGGCGCCCATCGGTGCGTTGAACGAGAACAGGCGCGGCTCCAGTTCCGGCAGCGAGTAGTCGCACACCGGGCAGGAGTACTTGGAGGAGAACAGCGCCGGCGTGGCGTCGGCGGTGTCCAGGCTCTGCACCGAGGCCATGCCATCGCCCAGCTTCAGTGCGGTCTCGAAGCTCTCGGCCAGGCGCTGCTTGATGTCCTCGCGCGGGCGGAAGCGGTCGATCACCGCCTCGATGGTGTGCTTCTGGCGCAGCGCCAGCGGCGGCACCGCATCGATTTCATACAGCTCGCCGTCCACGCGCACGCGCACGAAACCCTGCGCGCGCAGCTGGTCGAACACCTGTGCGTGTTCGCCCTTGCGGTCGCGGATGACCGGCGCCAGCAGCATGTAGCGCTGTTCCGGGTCCAGCGTCAGCACCTGGTCGACCATCTGGCTGACCGTCTGCGCTTCCAGCGGGTAGCCGTGGTCCGGGCAGCGCGGTGTGCCGACGCGGGCGTACAGCAGGCGCAGGTAGTCGTAGATCTCGGTGATGGTGCCGACCGTCGAGCGCGGGTTGTGCGAGGTCGACTTCTGCTCGATCGAGATGGCCGGGGACAGGCCTTCGATGTGGTCCAGGTCCGGCTTTTCCATCACGCTCAGGAACTGGCGCGCATAGGCCGACAGCGACTCGACGTAGCGGCGCTGGCCTTCTGCATAGATGGTGTCGAACGCCAGCGAGGACTTGCCCGAACCGGACAGGCCGGTGATCACGATCAGCTTGTCGCGGGGCAGGTCGAGGTCGAGGTTCTTCAGATTGTGCGTCCGCGCGCCGCGGATGCGGATGAAATCCATCGCCATGGGGGATCCGGTTGTGGGGGCGTTGGCTGGGTGCCGGGCCAGCAGGGAACGGCAATCGGTCAGCCTACCGAGGTGACCAGATGGGGGCAATGGGCGACAATGCCAGCCCGATGTCTCACCTGATGAGACAGGCCGACAGCTTTGTGTAGAGCCGAGCCATGCTCGGCTGCCGGGACCCCGAACCGTTCAGCCGAGCATGGCCCGGCTCTACAGGGCCCGGTCTCCAGGCCGTTCAGGGGTTGACTTGACCCGCGCCCGCTGATCTGCGTACAATTCCGCTCCTGTCCGCCCTCGATGGCGGCAGCTCAGACCACAATAACTACAGAGGAAGGCCTGGTCATGTACGCAGTACTGGTCACCGGCGGTAAGCAATACCGCGTGGCGCAGGGCGAAAAGCTCCGCATTGAAAAGCTCGAAGTCGAAGTCGGCAGCGAGATCAAGTTTGACAACATCCTGATGCTGGGTGACAGCGACGGCGTGAAGCTGGGCGATGCGCTGAAGGGCGCTGCCGTCACCGCCAAGGTCCTGTCCCAGGGTCGTGCTGACAAGGTCCGGATCATCAAGTTCCGTCGCCGCAAGCACCACATGAAGCGTCAGGGTCACCGTCAGTACTACACCGAAATCGAGATCACCGGCATCGCCGGCTAAGCATCAGGAGAAGCAGTCATGGCACATAAAAAGGGCGTAGGCTCCTCGCGCAACGGTCGCGACTCCAACCCGAAGTACCTGGGCGTCAAGATCTTCGGCGGCCAGGCCATCGAAGCCGGCAACATCATCGTGCGTCAGCGCGGCACCCAGTTCCACCCGGGTTCGGGCGTTGGCCTGGGCCGTGACCACACCCTGTTCGCCCTCGTGGACGGCAAGGTGGAGTTCTCGGTCAAGGGCGCCAAGAAGCGCCGCACCGTCAGCATCGTCTCGGCCGACGCCTGATCCAGGCATCGCCGGCACCCGTGCCTCGGCATGGGGGTGCTGCATGAAGAGCCCCGCTTCGGCGGGGCTTTTCGTTAGAGTGAAAGCAAGACCGGCCAGGCCGGGGTGCCGGCCAGTGGCTGGCATAACATTCAAGGCGACGGCAGGCAGGCCGCGCCCATCGCAGGCATCGAAACAATGAAACTGGTAGACGAAGCAGAAATCGAAGTGTTCGCCGGCAACGGCGGCAACGGCTGCATTGGCTTCCGTCGCGAGAAGTTCATTCCGCTCGGCGGCCCGGACGGCGGCGACGGCGGTGCGGGCGGCAGCGTGTACATCCGCGCCGACGAAAACCTGAACACCCTGGTCGACTTCCGCCATGACCGCATCTTCAAGGCGCAGCGTGGCGAGAACGGCATGGGCCGCCAGGCCTATGGCAAGGGCGGCGAAGACCTGACCATCACCGTGCCGGTCGGCACCGTGGTGATCAACGTCGCCACCGATGAAATCATCGGCGACCTGACCCAGCATGGTGATCGCCTGCTGGTGGCGCAGGGCGGTCGTGGTGGTCTGGGCAACATGCACTTCAAGAGCTCGACCAACCGTTCGCCGCGCCAGGCGCTGCCGGGCGAGCCGGGCGAAGAGCGCACGCTGAAGCTGGAGCTGAAGCTGCTGGCCGACGTCGGCCTGCTGGGCTTCCCCAACGCTGGCAAGAGCACCCTGATCCGTGCCGTTTCGGCGGCGACGCCGAAGGTGGCCGATTACCCGTTCACCACGCTGTACCCGAACCTGGGTGTGGTGAAGGTGGAGAACTACCGCAGCTTCGTGATTGCCGACATTCCCGGCCTGATCGAAGGCGCTGCCGACGGTGCCGGCCTGGGTGCGCAGTTCCTGCGCCACCTGCAGCGCACCCGCCTGCTGCTGCACCTGGTGGACATCTCGCCGATGGAAGGCGGTGTGGAAGGCATTTCCCCGGTCGAGCAGGTGCGCGCGATCGAGCGCGAACTGGAAAAGCATGATCCGGAGCTGCTGCAGAAGCCGCGCTGGCTGGTGCTGAACAAGGCCGACCTGATGTTCGAAGACGAAGCGAAGGCTGCGGCCGAACAGATCGTCGCCGAGCTGGGCTGGAAGGAGCCGTGGTTCCTGGTTTCCGCGCTGGGCCGCGAAGGTACCTACCCGATCATGAGCCGGATCATGGCCTTCTTCGATCGCCAGAAGGAAGACGAGCTGGAAGCCCGCAACGCGCAGTAATGCTGTTGTGGTTCCATGCGAAAAACCCGGCTTCGGCCGGGTTTTTATTTTCCATTAGTGCCGGCCGCTGGCCGGCATTCCTCGGGGTTGCCGGCCAGCGGCCGGCACTACCGGATCGCGTGGATCGCAGGCAACAAAAAACCCGGCCGGGGCCGGGTTCTTGTCTGCTGCCCTACCCGAAGGGGCAGGGCGGCAACGCCGGATCAGGCGGCCTTGAGGGCCTTGATGCGGTCGTTCAGGCGGCTCTTGTGGCGAGCAGCCTTGTTCTTGTGGATCAGGCCACGCGCGCTGAAGCGATCCAGGATCGGCTGGGCAACGGCGAAGGCGGCTTCGGCGCCGGCGGCATCGTTGGCGTCCAGCGCCTTGATCACTTTCTTGACAGCGGTGCGCAGCATCGAGCGCTGAGCCACGTTGCGCGCGTTGCGCACGACGGTCTGCTTGGCGCGCTTCTTGGCGGACTTGATATTGGCCACGGTGGTGGTTTCCTGAAAAAATCGGTGTTATGGGAACAGCAAGCTAGCTAGTATGATGGCCCGAGAAATGCACGTCAAGTCGATTGTCAAGAGGGACGCTGAGTGAGTTCACCGAAGATGTTGCGAGGCCTGCTGTCGTTCAGCAGCATGACCATGGTCTCGCGGGTGCTCGGACTTGTCCGTGACCAGGTGATCACCACCACGTTCGGCACCAATGCGGTTACCGATGCGTTCTGGGTTGCCTTCAGGGTACCCAATTTCCTGCGCCGGTTGTTCGCCGAAGGCTCTTTCGCCACCGCTTTCGTGCCGGTGTTCACGGAAGTGAAGGAAACCCGCAGTCATGCCGAGCTGCGTGAACTGATGGCCCGCACCGCCGGCACCCTGGGTGGGGTGCTGATGCTGGTTACCGCGCTGGCGCTGATCTTCGCGCCGCAGCTGGCGGTCGCATTCTCGAGTGGTGCTGATACCGACCCGGTCAAGCAGACCCTGCTGGTCGACCTGTTCCGCCTGACCTTCCCGTTCCTGTTGTTCGTCTCGTTGACCGCGCTGGCCGGTGGCGCGCTGAACAGCTTCCAGCGTTTCGCGATGCCGGCGCTGACCCCGGTCATCCTCAACCTGTGCATGATCGCCGGTGCGCTATGGTTGGCGCCGCGGCTGGGCGGCACCCCGGAAAAACAGATCCTGGCGCTGGGCTGGGCGGTACTCGCCGCCGGCATCCTGCAGCTGCTGTTCCAGCTGCCCTCGCTGAAGGGCATCAACCTGCTGACCCTGCCGCGCTGGGGCTGGCGCCATCCGGGCGTGCGCAAGGTGCTGACGCTGATGGTGCCGACCCTGTTCGGTTCGTCGGTGGCGCAGATCAACCTGCTGCTGGATACCCTCATCGCGGCCAAGCTGACCGACGGCTCGCAGTCGTGGCTGTCGCTGGCCGATCGCTTCCTGGAGCTGCCGCTGGGTGTGTTCGGCGTGGCGCTGGGCACGGTGATCCTGCCGGCGCTGGCCCGCCATCACGTCAGCACCGACCGCGAGGGTTTCTCGCGCTCGCTGGACTGGGGCCTGCGGATGACCCTGCTGATCTCGGTGCCGGCCATGCTGGGCCTGCTGCTGCTGGCCGAGCCGCTGATCGCCACTTTGTTCCAGTACCGCCAGTTCACCGCCTTCGATACCCGCATGACCGCGCTGTCGGTGTACGGCCTGAGTTTCGGCCTGCCGGCGTTCGCCCTGCTGAAGGTGGTGCTGCCGGCGTTCTATGCCCGCCAGGACACCAAGACCCCGGTCCGTGCCGGTGTGGCCGCGCTGGTGGCCAACATGGTGTTCAACTTCGCCCTGCTGGCCGTGCTGTACCAGGTCATGGTGCCGGACGAGCTGAAGGCGCAGGGCGTGATGGCGGCCATCGGCAAGCAGCCGGGCCTGCACCTGGCGCTGGGCATCGCCAGCGCACTGTCCAGTTACCTGAACCTGGGCCTGCTCTGGTACTGGCTGGGCAAGACCGATGTCTACCAGCGCCGGCCGGGCTGGGGCGGCTATCTGGTGCGGCTGCTGCTGGCCTGTGCGGCCATGGTCGGCGTGCTGTTGGCCCTGCTGCATTGGGTTCCCGACTTCACCGTCATGGACAAATGGCACCGTATCGGTGGCCTGATGCTGCTGGTCGGCGGCGGTGGCGCGACCTATGCGGTGGCCATGCTGGCGATGGGCTTCCGCCCGCGCGACCTGCGTGGGCATTGATCGCGGCCCGTGGCGGCTATACTTCAGGGTTACACCATTGAAGCGGCGGCCCCGGTCGGGCCGGAACGAGAGTTGATGAGCAGGCTGTTCAGAAGCGTCGAGGGCGGGGAGCTGTTCCCCAACGGAAGCGTGGTCTGTATCGGCGCATTCGACGGCCTCCATCTGGGCCATCGTGCGCTGGTGCGCCATGCGGTTGCCCGCGCGCGCGCCTTGGGCGTGGCCGCCGTGGCCGTGGCGTTCGAGCCGTTGCCGCGTGAATTCTTCGCCCAGGGCACGCCGCCGCCGCGGCTGACCCTGGCGCGCAGCAAGGTCGAGATCCTGCGCGAGCTGGGTGTCGATGCGATCGGCCTGCTGCGTTTCGACGCGGCGATGGCGGCGATGCCGGCCGAGACCTTCGTGCGCCAGTTGCTGGTCAATCGCCTGAGTGCGCGTGAGGTCTGGATCGGGCCGGAGTTCTGCTTCGGCAACCGCCGCCGCGGCGACCTGGCCCTGCTGCAGCAGCTCGGCGCCGAGCTCGGCTTCAGCGCCGGCGAGATCGAAGCGGTGGATCTGCACGGCGAGCGCATCTCCAGCACCCGCATCCGCCAGCTGCTGCAGGACGGCGATTTCGCCCGTGCCGGCGATCTGCTCGGCCGTCCCTACGCGATCAGCGGGCGGGTGGTGCGCGGGCGCCAGCTCGGCCGCACGCTGGGCTTCCCCACCGCCAACCTGCGGTTCCCGAAGACCCCGGCGCTGTCGGGCATCTACGCGACCTGGGTGCACGGCGTGTTCGACCAGCCGTGGCCGTCGGTGTCCAGCTTCGGCACGCGGCCGACGGTGGACGGCGTGGAGCCGCTGCTGGAAGCGCACCTGTTTGATTTCCAGGGCGACCTGTACGGGCGCCACATCGACGTAGAGTTCGTCGCCAAGCTGCGCGACGAAGAGAAATTCAATGATCTGGCGGCGCTGACCGACCAGATGCACCGCGATGCCGAACAGGCGCGCGCCATCCTTTCCGAACATAGATTGCGAGCCACTGCGTGAGCCAGGACTACAAGACCACCCTGAACCTGCCAGCCACCGAATTCCCGATGCGCGGCGACCTGCCCAAGCGCGAGCCGGGCATTCTGGCGCGGTGGGAAGAGCAGGGGCTCTACCAGCAGCTGCGCGACAACGCCGCCGGCCGCCCGCTGTTCGTGCTGCACGACGGCCCGCCGTACGCCAACGGCCGCATCCACCTCGGCCACGCGGTCAACAAGATCCTGAAGGACATCATCGTCAAGTCGCGCTACCTGGCCGGCTTCGATGCGCCCTACGTGCCGGGCTGGGACTGCCATGGCCTGCCGATCGAAATCGCCGTCGAGAAGAAGTGGGGCAAGGTCGGCACCAAGCTCGACGCCGTCGAATTCCGCCAGAAGTGCCGCGAGTTCGCCGAAGAGCAGATCAACATCCAGCGCGTGGACTTCAAGCGCCTGGGCGTGACCGGCGACTGGGACAACCCGTACAAGACCCTGAGCTTCGACTTCGAAGCCAACGAGATCCGTGCGCTGGCCAAGGTCGTGGCCAATGGCCACCTGGTGCGTGGCGCCAAGCCGGTGTACTGGTGCTTCGACTGTGGCTCGGCGCTGGCCGAAGCCGAGATCGAGTACCAGGAAAAGGAATCGCCGGCGATCGACGTCGCCTACGCCGCGCGCGATGCGCAGGCCATCGGCCAGGCGTTCGGCGTGAGCGTGCCGGCTGACGTGGAAGTGGCCGTGCCGATCTGGACCACCACCCCGTGGACGCTGCCGGCTTCGCTGGCGGTGTCGCTGGGCGCGGAGATCAACTACGTGCTGGCCGAAGGCCCGGCGCACAACGGCAAGCGCCGTTGGCTGGTGCTGGCCGCGGCCCTGGCCGAGCGCGCGCTGCAGCGCTATGGCGTCGAAAACGTGGTGCTGCACGGTGAAACCACCGGTGCCGCGCTGGAGAACCAGCTGCTGGCGCACCCGTTCTACCCGGAGCGCGAGATCCTGGTGCTCAACGGCGAGCACGTCTCCGACGAGGACGGTACCGGTGCGGTGCACACCGCCCCCGGCCACGGCCAGGAAGACTTCGTGGTCAGCCAGAAGTACGGCCTGCTGGACAAGTACAACGCCGGCCAGGTGACCCCGATCGACGGTCGTGGCGTGTACCTGGAATCGACCCCGCCGGCCGGTGACGCGGTGCTGGCCGGCCAGCACCTGTGGAAGGCGCAGGAGGCCATCGTCGGCGTGCTGCGCGACAACGGTTCGCTGCTGGCCTTCCACCCGATCCGCCACAGCTACCCGCACTGCTGGCGCCACAAGACGCCGGTGGTGTTCCGCGCCACCCCGCAGTGGTTCATCTCGATGGACAAGGCCAACCTGCGCAACGATGCGCTGGCCGCCATCGATACCGTCGGCTGGTTCCCGACCTGGGGCAAGGCGCGCATCCAGAGCATGGTCGACGGTCGTCCGGACTGGACCATCTCGCGCCAGCGCACCTGGGGCGTGCCGATCGCACTGTTCACCCATCGCCAGACCGGCGAGATCCACCCGCGTTCGGTGGAGCTGATGCAGCAGGTCGCCGACCGCGTCGAAGCCGAGGGCATCGACGTGTGGTATTCGCTGGATGCTGCTGAACTGCTGGGCGCCGAAGCGGCCGACTACGAGAAGGTCACCGACATCCTCGACGTCTGGTTCGACTCGGGCGTGACCCATGAAGGCGTGCTTGCGGCGCGTGGCTTCGGCAAGCCGGCCGACCTGTACCTGGAAGGTTCCGACCAGCACCGCGGCTGGTTCCAGTCCTCGCTGCTGACCGGCGTGGCGATCGACAAGCGCGCGCCGTACAAGCAGTGCCTGACCCACGGCTTCACCGTGGACGAGCACGGCCGCAAGATGTCCAAGTCGCTGGGCAACGGCATCGAGCCGCAGGACATCATGAACAAGCTGGGCGCGGACATCCTGCGCCTGTGGATCGCCTCGGCCGACTACAGCAACGAGATGTCGCTGTCGCAGGAGATCCTCAAGCGCAACGCCGACGCCTACCGTCGCCTGCGCAACACCGCACGCTTCCTGCTCGGCAACCTGGACGGTTTCGATCCGGCCCAGCACCTGCAGCCGCTCGACCAGATGGTCGCGCTGGACCGCTGGATCGTGCATCGCGCGTGGGAGCTGCAGGAGAAGATCAAGGCGGCCTACGACGGCTACAACATGGCCGAGATCGTGCAGCTGCTGCTGAACTTCTGCAGCGTGGACCTGGGCTCGCTGTACCTGGACGTGACCAAGGACCGCCTGTACACGATGCCGACCGATTCGCACGGTCGCCGTTCGGCACAGAGCGCGATGTACCACATCGCCGAAGCGTTCACCCGCTGGGTGGCGCCGATCCTGACCTTCACCGCTGACGAGCTGTGGGGCTATCTGCCGGGCGAGCATGCCGGCCATGTGCTGTTCACCACCTGGTACGACGGCCTGGCGCCGCTGCCGGCCGATGCCCAGCTCAACGCCGCCGACTTCGACCAGCTGCTGGCCGTGCGCGAGCAGGTGGCCAAGGTGCTCGAGCCGATGCGTGCCAACGGCGCGATCGGTGCCGCGCTGGAAGCGGAAATCACCATCGCCGCCAGCGAAGAGCAGGCCGCGAAGTGGCAGCCGCTGGCCGATGAACTGCGTTTCCTGTTCATCAGTGGCGACGTGCAGGTGCGCCCGGCGACCACCGACGAGGTGTTCGTCAGCGCCCAGCCGACCACCAAGGCCAAGTGCGTGCGCTGCTGGCACCACCGCGCCGACGTCGGCAGCAACGCCGACCACCCGGAACTGTGCGGCCGCTGCGTGAGCAACATCACCGGCGCCGGTGAAGTGCGGAGCTGGTTCTGATGGCCGCGCCCCGTCCGCATCCGAACGCCCTGGTCTGGCTGCTGCTGTCGGCCGCCATCATCGGCCTGGACCAGTGGTCCAAGGCCTGGGTGTTGTCGAGCCTGCCGGAGTTCCAGCCAGTGGTGGTCATCGACGGCTTCTGGAACTGGTACCGCACCTACAACACCGGTGCCGCGTTCAGTTTCCTGAGCGACGCCGGTGGCTGGCAGAAACACTTCTTCACCGTGCTGGCGATCGTCATCAGCGGCCTGATGGCCTGGTGGCTGCGTAGCACTGCCCGCGGCAACTGGAAGGCCGCGGTGCCGTACGCGCTGATCATCGGCGGCGCCATCGGCAACGTGATCGACCGCCAGGTGCACGGCCACGTGGTCGACTTCATCCAGTGGTACGTGGGCAGCTACACCTGGCCCTCGTTCAACATCGCCGATTCGGCCATCGTGGTGGGTGCCATCGGCATCGCCCTGTTTGGCCTGTTCGACGGCAAGTCCGCCAAAAAGGCGGATAATGCCAATCCGAAACCGTAAGCCGGCCGCTGCCGGGAGACTGAACTGATGGATGTGCTGCTCGCCAACCCGCGTGGATTCTGTGCCGGCGTCGATCGTGCGATCGAGATCGTCAAGCGCGCGATCGAAACGCTGGGCGCGCCCATCTATGTCCGCCATGAAGTGGTGCACAACCGCTTCGTGGTCGACGACCTGAAGCAGCGCGGTGCAATCTTCGTCGAGGAACTCGATGAAGTGCCGGACAACAACACGGTCATTTTCAGCGCGCATGGCGTGTCCCAGGCCGTGCGCCAGGAGGCCGAGCGTCGTGGCCTGAAGGTGTTCGACGCCACCTGTCCGCTGGTGACCAAGGTCCACTTCGAAGTGGCCCGCCACTGCCGTGCCGGCCGTGACGTGGTGCTGATCGGCCACGCCGGTCACCCGGAAGTGGAGGGCACCATGGGCCAGTGGAACCGCGAAGCCGGCACCGGCCAGATCTATCTGGTCGAGGATGTCGAGCAGGTTGCCACGCTGCACATCAACCAGCCGGAAAACTTCGCCTATACCACCCAGACCACGCTGTCGGTGGACGATACGCGCGGCATCATCGATGCATTGCGTGAGCGCTTCCCGGCAATGCAGGGCCCGAAGAACGACGACATCTGCTACGCCACGCAGAACCGCCAGGACGCCGTGCGCGATCTGGCCAAGCGCTGCGACCTGGTGCTGGTGGTCGGCTCGCCGAACAGTTCCAACTCCAACCGCTTGAGCGAGCTGGCCCGTCGTGAGGGTGTGGAGTCGTACCTGATCGACGGCGCGCACGAGATCGACCCGCAGTGGGTGGTTGGCAAGCAGCACATCGGCGTGACCGCAGGTGCCTCGGCGCCGCAGGTGCTGGTTGATGGCGTGCTGGCGCGTCTGGCCGAGCTGGGCGCCAGCGGCGTGGGCGAGCTGGACGGCGAACCGGAATCGATGGTGTTCGCGCTGCCGAAGGAACTGCGCCTGCGCCTGGTCGACTGACCGCGAAGCGCCTCATCCTCGCATGGCGTGGATCTACTGAAACTGCTCTGGTGGGTGCAAACCAGCACAAGGTGGGTGCGAACCTTGGTTCGCACGCTTCTGGGCATGCACAGATGGGCGCGCGCCCATGACCTTTGGCCATGGGGCCCTGCATCGCACAGGCCTAGCATCGGAAGATTCTCCGTTGTTGGAACCTGCCCGATGAAGACCCGAGCCCTGGTGATGTCCGTGCTGTTCGCGCTGGCCGCCACGCCTGCACTGGCGCAGACCTCGCCGCCGGCGGACGCGGCGGCTCCCGGCCTGCTGCGCATCGATGTGGATGCACGTGACCTTGCCCGGCGCATCTTCAAGGTGACCGCCACGGTGCCGGCCAAACCCGGCCCGATGACCCTGCTGTACCCGCAGTGGATTCCCGGCAACCATTCGCCCACCGGCCCGATCGACAAACTGGCCGGCCTGCGCGTGACCGCCAACGGCAAGCCGCTGGCCTGGCAGCGCGACCAGTTCAACGTCTATGCGTTCAAGGTGAACGTGCCCGAGGGCGTGAGCGAGATCGTCGCCCACTTCGATTTCCTGTCCTCGCAGGGCGGCAGCCAGGGCCGGGTGGTGATGACCCCGGAAATGCTCAACCTGCAGTGGAACGCCAATTCGCTGTATCCGGCCGGCGTCGATGCGCGCAACCTGCAGGCGCAGGCCAGCGTGACCCTGCCCAAGGGCTGGTCGTTCGCCACTGCGCTGGAAACCGCGCGACGCGACGGTGACACCGTGGTGTTCAAGCCGATCTCGTATGACCATCTGGTTGATTCGCCGTTGTTCGCCGGCGAGCACTACCAGCGCATCGATCTCGACCCGGGTGCGAAGGTGCCGGTGCACCTCAATGTGTTCGCCGACGAGGCCAAGTCGTTGAAGCCGAGCGAGGCACAGATCACGATGCACCGCGCGCTGGTGCAGCAGGCCGACAAACTCTATGGCGCGCGCCACTACAACCACTATGAATTCCTGCTGGCGTTGACCGACCGCCTTGGCGGCATCGGCCTGGAGCATCACCGCTCCAGCGAGAACAGTGCCGATCCAGGCTACTTCACAGAGTGGGACAGCAACGCGTGGATGCGCGACCTGCTGCCACATGAGTACACCCATTCGTGGAACGGGAAGTACCGTCGCGGCGCCGATCTGGCCACCGCCAACTTCAACGTGCCGATGGGCGACAGCCTGCTGTGGGTGTATGAGGGCCAGACCCAGTTCTGGGGCCAGGTGCTGGCGGCGCGTTCGGGCCTGTGGTCGACCACACAGGCGCGCGACATGCTGGCCAACGTGGCCGCAACCTATGACCGTGGTCGCCCGGGCCTGGCCTGGCGGCCGCTGCAGGACACCACGAACGACCCGACCATCGCCCAGCGCCGCACGTTGCCCTACCGCAACTACCAGATGAGCGAGGACTACTACTCCGGCGGCCAGATGCTGTGGCTGGAAGTGGAGGGCAAGCTGCGCGAACTGAGCGGCAATCGCCGCAGCCTGGACGACTTCGCGCGTGCGTTCTTCGGCGTCGGCAATGGCAATTGGGACGTCAATCCGTACACCTTCGATGATGTGGTCGCGACCTTGAACGGTATCGCGCCGTACGACTGGGCGACGTTCCTGCGCGGGCGCCTGGATGGCCATGGTTCGTTGACCGGTGGCCTGGAACTGGCGGGCTGGAAGCTGGTTTACCGCGATACCCCGAACGACGCCTACAAGGCGCAGGAAAAGCGCGCCAAGGCCGCGTTGCTGGCGTACTCACTGGGTGCGACCGTGCTCGACAACGGCACGGTCGGTGACGTGATCTGGGACAGTCCGGCGTTCAACGCCGGTCTTGCACCGGGCATGAAGGTGATCGCGGTTGGCGGCCGTGAATACAGCAGCCAGCGCTTGAAGGATGCAGTCGCCGCCGCAGCAAAGGACAAGGCGCCGATCGTGTTGCTGGTGAAGCAGTTCGATCGCATCGAAACGATGAGCATCGCCTACCACGGTGGCCTGCAGTACCCGGTGCTGGAGCGCATCGCCGGCAAGCCTGACCGCCTGGCGGATCTGTGGAAGGCGCGATGAAGCCGCGCGCCCGCGATGGCGTGATCCTGTTGATGGCGATCCTCGCCATCGTGGGCGCATTCCTGCACGGCGATGGGCGTTGGCTGCACTGGCTGGCCAAGCCGGCCACCACGCTGCTGATCGCTGCCATCGTCTGGCGCGTGCATGATCCGGTGCAGCCGTTCTACCGCCGCGCGGTGCTGGCCGGCATGCTGCTCTCGTGCGTGGGTGACATCGCGCTGATGTTGCCAATGGATGCGTTCGTACCGGGGCTGGTCGCATTCCTGCTAGCGCATGTCTGCTACATCATCGCCTTCCGCGGAGGCCTGCGTGCCGGGCGTGGGCTGGTCGGCGCCAGCGTCCTGCTCGGTGCGTTTGCCGTGCTCAACGTGCTGGGCCTGTGGCCACACCTGCCCGCACCGATGCGTATTCCGGTGCTGGCGTACGTGGTGGTGCTGGCATCGATGGCGGTGCTGGCGCTGGCACGGCAGTGGCGCCGCCCGCAGCCTGACGCCATGGAGGCCGCCAGTGCCCGTTGGGCCGCTGCCGGTGCGTTGCTGTTCGTCGCCAGCGATTCACTGCTGGCCTGGGAGCGCTTCGCCGGCGGCCTGCCGCTGGCCAGCCTGCTGGTGCTGTCCACGTACTACGCCGCGCAGTACGCCATCGCGCGCTCGGTGAAATAGAAAAAGGGGACGGAGGGGATCAAGTCGCAAACCGCACCAAGGCACATACGACTTAATCCCCTCCGTCCCCTTTTTTGTGTGGCCTACCGGCGGCTCACGCCGCGCAGGGCGCCCTGCGCATCGAACTGCAGGCGCACGGATTCGCGGTCACCGGCGACTTCGTCCGGCAGCCATACCAGCTTGCCGGCTTTGCGCACGATCACGTAGACGTGGCCGACTTCAGATGCGGGGTTCTGCAGCGCATTGCGCTGTTCCTGCAGCGCCTGCGCCACGCGCGGAACAGCTTCGAAATCGATGCTGGCCAGGGATGTGCTGCTGCGCTGCAGGCTGATGGTCGGCGCAAACTGCTGCGGGTTCACCGGATTGCCCTTGCGCCATTGGCCACGTTCAAAGTGATAGCTGTCGACGTGGCCCGGCTGTTGCGGATCGACCAGATCGAGGTTGATGCGGCCATCGTCGTAGAAGTGGATGCTGTGGAAGACCGTCAGCCGCTGGCCGGCCAGCGCTGGCATCTGCTCCAGTGCCTGACGGGCAGCCAGCAGGTAGTCCGCACCGAACAGGCGGTTGTTGCGCTCGGGCGCTCCAGCGGTGCTCGCGGCGGGGAAGGGCGCCGGGGACGGCACAAGCGATGCGGATTGCTCGCGCGGCGACTGGGACGAGACGGACGCGGGCAACCAGTCCGGCTGTACCGAATGCCCCAGCGTTTCGCTGATGGTCTGCAGGGCGCCTCCGGCAACGGCCACGCCCGCCAGAACCAGCAGCAGTACCAGGAACACTGTGCGGGTTGAGGGCGGCTGTTTCATACTCCCTCCAGGCGCACGTTGCTGCGGTCATCCGGGTCGTACAGCAGCGTCACATGCTCGCGCGGGATGTTGGCCAGTTCAATCAGCGGGATGAAGCGGCGCACGCGAGCCTGCTGCACGTTGCCTTCGCGGTCGATGTATTCCAGCTGGAACTCCACCTGCGGCTGTTCGTTGAGGTAGGTGCCGGTCTGACGCACCTTCAACACCCTGGCCTCCACGCCGATGCCGCGATACTTCAGCGCATCGCCGCGGGCATCGGCGTGCAGCAGGCGGCCGAGCAGGCGCAGGCCCAGCGCATAGCCACACAGCACCAGCGGGCACACCAGCAGCGGGTGACCGAACGACAGGAAGGTCCAGCCCAGCCCCTCGCTCTGCAGCTGGTAGGCCCACACATAGGCAGCGGCAACGATGGCGATGCCGAGTGCTGCACCGATGCCGCGCCGCCACAGGCTGGCGACATTCAGTTCGGGCTGGGCACCGTCCAGCACGATGTTGGGGAATGCTCCGGGTGTCCGGCCCAGGCGCGCATCGATGTGCCTGCCCACCTCGAAGCGATGCAGCTGGGGTTTGCTGTCGACCACCAGCATCTGTTCGCGGACCGGCGTACCGGACAGGTTCTTGAAGGACAACTGCAGTTTCCATTGCGCGAACCCACGTACCTGCACGCCGGTCTGTTCGGCCTGCTCGATCAGCGCACTGCGCGGTTCACCGTCGGCCAGGATCGACTGCACCCGGTGCAGTGCGCGTGGCGGCCCCAGCAACAGGTAGTGCAGGAAGGCGAACAGCAGCATCAGCCACAGGACCATCGACAGTGCGAGCAGCAACAGTGCCAGCCACGGTGCGCTGCGGTCGACCAGCGCTACCGGCCACGAAGTGCCGAAATAGAGAATGCAGGGAAAAGGCAACGCGAAGAACAGCAGGAACGCGCCCCAGAACCAGAGATAGGCTTTCATGGGGGAAGGGGACCGCGGTGGAACAGGGCGCGTAGATTACTACGCTTCAGCGGAACTGCAGGGTAAGCAGGTAGTAGCGGCCGAGCGGATCGTCCAGCCCGGGCATCTGCCCGCCATTGCCGACCAGATAGTTCACCGGTTGCGTGTCCAGCACGTTGTGCACGTCCAGCGCTGCAACGATGCGCGGCCCCAGCCGGCGTGCGAGGTGCAGGTTCCAGCGCAGCTGCCGTGGGTTCATGCAGTGGTTCCGGTCGACCTGCTTCTGCGGGCACTCCGCCCCCGGCAGCCAGGCACGCGTGCGCCCGATCTGGTTGCCGCGCAGCGCGATGTCCCAGTTGCTGTTCTGCCATTGCACGTTCAACACCGCAGCCAGCTCGGGTGTCACATGGCCACGCAGGTCCACGGCGGCCTCATGGTCACGGCGGCGAAGCAGTTCCTGCTGCTTCAGCGCATCGAGCGAAAACAACCATTGGCCGTTGCTGCCGCTGTCGATGCGGTACTCGCCACGCAGCACCCAGTTGCGGGAGGTGGTGCGGCCGATGTTGTCGAACGACAGGCGCAGGCTGCCCAGGTGGCCGTCTTCATCCAGTTCCCACGTGCTGCGGTTCCACACCGCATCGCTCGGCTGCAGGGCGAGGATCTCGTTGCGCAGTTCCACGATGTTGTGGGTCAGCGACAGCGAGAACGTGTCGTCGGGCGTCCACGTGGCTGCCAGCGAATGGCTGCGTGATCGTTCGGCCTTCAGTGCATCGTTCTCAACCACGTTGGCCGTGACGCTGCAGCCGCCACCACGCGTGGTGATCGCACATTCCGGAAGGGCACTGGACACCGGAAGCGTGATCGAGCCGAAGTAGCCGGGAGGCCGCCGTTGCTCGAACAGGCTCGGTGCACGATAGCCGCGCCCGCTGGCCAGCAGGAACGACCAGTGCGGCGTCGGGCTCCAGCGCAGCCCGGCACGAGGCGAGAACGCCATGAAGCCGCCGTCGCGGTCCCAGCGTGCAGCCAGGTCCGCGCGCAGCGTGGGGGCCAGCGGCAGGCCCAGCTCGGCGTAGACGCCACTGCTTTGTCGCGACAGGCGGCGTCGCTGCTGTGGCAGGCCCAGCGCAAGGTCGCCCTGGCTCAGCAGTGCGTCCGGGCGCGAGGTCCAGCGTTCATGGCGCAGGTCGATGCCGGTGGCCAGCTGCGCATTGCCGCCGGGCATTGCCATCAGCTCACGCTGCACGCCCCACCAGCCCTGCCATTGTGCGGTGCTGCCGCGGTTGCGGATGGACGGAAACAGCGTGTCCGCCTCGGCCGCCGGCGGCGCGTCGAAACCGGGAGTGAACCTGCGCGCCTGCGTTGCTTCAAGCAGGCGTGTCGTGCGCACGGTGCCTGCAGTGGACAAGGTCACGTCGCTGCGCTGCGCGCTGATGCCCGCCTCCCAGCTGCGCCGGCCCTGGTCGCGGCCGATGCCGAAGGTAAGGTCGGCATCGGTGGCGCGGACGCTGGGGCGCACGTTGCCGGCCTCACGCAGCACACTGTTGAAGGTGATTCCGCGCGAGACCACCGCAACGGCGGTCGGGCCCAGATCGAAGCGCTGGCGGTTGTGACTGGCCCGCGCCTCGACATAGGCATAGCGTCCCTCACCACGTTCATGCCGGTAGTGCAGGAAGGCCGACGCGGTATCCGAGGCGGGCTGCAGCGACCGCGGCCGCGCGCTGTCAAACCAGCAGCCATCCTCGCGCCGCTTCAGGGGCGGCTCGCAGCGCCGGGCGGGCACGTACCAGTTGCCGAAGATCGCGCCGATCGGATACAGCGAGGTTTCCGCGTGCCAGTCACGCTGGTCACCGGCGACATGTTCGACACGGTGCAGATCGAGTCCGGCAAACCAGCGGTCCCCGTTGCCACGCGCGCCGCCCGTGGCGGCCTGCAGGCGGTACTGGCCCGCATCGCCGCGGCTGCTGAGCCCGGTCTGCAGCATGGCTTCGGGCCCATCGGCCTGGTCGCGCAGGATGATGTTGACCACGCCGGACATGGCGTCGGCCCCATAGATGGCCGAGGCACCACCGCGTACCAGTTCGATGCGGTCGACGAAGCTCAGCGGAATGCCGCCGAGGTCGGTGAGCCCACCCTGTTCCAGCGACACCATCGGATAGCGCGGCAGGCGCCGGCCGTTGACCAGGAACAGCGTCGCCCGCGGGCCCATGCCGTCGAGACTGGTGGTGGCCGCTGCGCCCACCGGCAGGTACTGCGAATCGCCGCCGCGCGAGGTGCTCATGGCCGGATGGCCGTTCATGCCGGGCAGGTGCCGCAGCAGGTCGAACAGATTGCCGTAGCCGCTGCGCAGGATATCGTCGCGATCGATGGTGGTGACCGGCAGTGTGGTCTGCACCGAAGAGCGCGGCAGCCGGCTGCCGGTGACATGGATGGGCGCCAGTTCCACCTGGTGTGGCGTGTCGGCGGACTTGGGAGCCGGGCGCGGCAGGCGCGGGACTGCGACCGCTTTCGGCGGCGTGGCAGGGGGCTCGGGATGGACGCGCCGCACGACAAAGGCACCGGATGAAGTGCGCAGGATGTTCACCGGCAGGCCGGCGACCAGCTGCTTCAGGGAGGCCCCGGTATCGCGTTGGTCACGGCTGCCGCCGGTGCGCAGATCATCCAGTTCACGTGCGTCGAACAGCAGGGCGGTGCCACTCTGCCGGGCCCATTGCTGCAGTGCCGGCACCAGTGGGCCGGCGCCCACGTCGATCTCCAGCGTGCCGGCGGGCTCGCCGGAATCGGCCATCGGTAGTGCGGCAACACCCAGTGCAAGGCATAGCAGGGCGCGGAGCAGCCCCCACTGCAGCGCACCCGGACCTGCCTTCACTGCCGGTCTCCTCAGTAGGTGCGGCGCAGTTCCAGCGCGCCATCCGGACGCGTCTGGCCAGCCACGGACCAACCCAGTTCCAGCGCCGACAGCAGCTCCTGTGCATCACCGGCGCGGAAGGTGCCGCTTACAGCCAGGTCGGTGATCTCCGGATCGACGATCACCAGTGGCGTGCGGCCATAACGGTTCATGCGCTCGACCACGATCGACAGTGGCGTGGCATCGAACACCAGTTGCCCACGCAGCCAGCCTTCAGCGGCTGCGTTGGACGAGAGGGCAGGGCCCGGCTGGATACGGCCGGAGGGCAATACCTGCAGCTGTTGGCCGGGTGCCAGCGTGTGCTGCGCTGCGCCGTTGCTGACTTCCACGGCACCTTCCAGCAGTGCGACCTCGACCAGGCCGTCGCGCAGGCGTTCCACCTGGAAGGTCGTGCCGATGTCGCGGATCGTACTGTCGCCGGCGTGCAGCTGCAGCGCCTTGTTCGACGGAGCGACCTGCAGTTGCAGCCGACCCCGCTCCAGCACCAGATCACGATGACGCCAGCCGAAGCGGGCGCGGAGGGTGGTGCCGGCATCCAGCATGGCGACGCTGCCATCGGCCAGCGTCTGCTGCTGTGCCTGGTGCGAATCATTGGCGTAGACCTGTGGCGTCGGGTTGCCGTCGACGGCAACCATCCAGCCGATGCCGATCGCCATGCAGACACCGGCGGCAGCGGCCATGCCCGGCAACCAGCGCCGGCGCGGCGGACGCGCCGCCCGTGCCGCGGCGGTGCGCAGCCAGGGGTCAGCCGCAAGCTCCGCACCCTGCTGGAACAGGGTTTCGGCCTGCACCCAGGCTTTGACGTGGGCCGGATCTTCGGCCAGCCAGTCCTCGAACGTTTCGCGTTCGGCCGATGTGCAGTCCGGGGCTTCCAGGCGGGCTACCCAGGCGCTGGCGCGTTCAAACAGCTGTGCATCATCCCTGTGCGGGGTGCCACTCATTGGCCGTCCCTGTCGTTGTGCAGCGGATCCGATCCCAACTCCTGACGCAGGCCCTGCAGGGCCCGGGCGATATGTTTTTCCACGGTCTTGGCAGTAATTCCACAATGCCGCGCGATCTGGGTGTAGCTCATGCCGGTGATGCGGTTGAGCAGATAGACCTCGCGTGCGCGTTCGGGCAGCTTGAACAGGGCCTGCCGCAGCAGGGACAGCATCTGCCCTGACTCGGCCTGGCGCAATGGATCGGGCGAGGAACTGGACGGTTCGTCGCTGCCATCGTGTTCGGCCAGCGGCAGATGCGGCCGCGACTGCGGCGAGCGGCCGCGGTCTGCCAGGCGGTTGCGGGCGATACGATACAGCAGCAGGCGCAGTTCGTCCGGGCCCTGTGCGCGATAGCGGATCAGCCGCTCCATGCAGTCCTGCGCGATATCCTCCGCATCCTCAGGCCCGACCCCCCGCGTGCGCAGGAACGCGCACAGCGGTGCGCGCTCTTCGCGTACGAACGCGATGAAGGCATCCGCAGGTGCAGGCGGCTCCGGCGCGCGATGGATCAGGGGAGACGGGGTGGACAGGGCTGGCCTCGACTGTCGGTGGCGAATGCGTCATCGAGTTTTACGCGACGATGACCGGATGGGGAAGAGTGTGCATCGATCGGATTCTCATTGTGAATGTATTCATTTTTCAGGATCCGTTCCACTGGGGGAGATCGCCCCGCTGCGGCGTTGATCGTTCTACCCGCGTGTTGCGGGTGGAGAGAGAGAACGCATGAAGTATTCGAAGTTGAGCCTGGCCCTGGCCGGGCTGATGGGCGTTGGCGCCATCGCGGCAGCTGATGACGTCATGGCAATGAGTTATCACGTGCAGGACGATCGCGTCTTCCTCAGCGGCGGCGTCACCGTCGCCGATGTGGTGGCGCTGCCCGCACTGCTGGCCAAGGCGCAGGCTGAAGGCCGTCCGATCCGCGAAGTCGTGCTGCGAACGTCCAACGGTGGCGCGCTGATCGCCGGCGAGTGGCTGCAGGCGGTGATCCGTACCCAGGGCCTGGACACCATCGTGTCCGGCCACTGCATTTCGTCCTGCTCGATCATGCAGTCCGGTGGCGTCAACCGTTACCTCGGCGGCGATCTGCCGCTGGTCGACTCGGTGCAGATCCATGCCGCCAGCAGTGGTGGCAGGATCACCTATGCGCCGTCGCCGCGCATGACCCAGATCTACACAGGCAACTACGGCGGTGGCATGGATGCGGGCCTGTTGCACAAGGCCATGTATGAAGTGGTGCAGCCCAATGGCCTGCTGGTATTCCGCGACCCGGCGCGTACCACGGGTACGTCGGTTACCTTCGATCCGGATGGCAGTGGGAGCAAGCTGGAGTCATTCCCGGGCCAGGACATCCGCAGCAACAGCATCATCAACACGGCGGGCTATCGCGATCCGGGTGACACCCTTCGTGTCACCAGCAACGTCAGCGGCGACATCAACCCGGGCTACCTGCGCACCGCGCGCCAGCTGCAGGCCTTCGTCGACGACGATTTCGCGCGCTGGAATACCGACTGGGCCAGCACCTACATCAACTATGCGGTGAGCCTGTACAACTTCTCCACGCGGGGGGCGAACGGTATCGGCGCGCAGTCGTTGCAGCAGCTGCTCGCCGACCCCGACCTCCAGGATGAACTGCGCGGCCAGCTGCGGCTGGCCGATCTGGATGCCTCGACCCTGGCCAACTCCGCCGGCGTGATCCGTGTCAGCAATGGCGCCACCTGGCGCACTGCTGAAACCACCGGCGCCGATTTCATTCTGGTGGACAACGGCACCATCGCACTGGAGGGTGGTGCGCTGCGCACCCCCGAGCTGCGGGTGATGCCGGGCAGCATCGTGGTTGGCCACGGTGATATCGCATCGGTCGGCACCGACAGCGATGCGCTGCTGGATGGCACCGGCCCGTCCTACCGCGAAGATGGCTTCAACCGCCTGCGCGTGTTCGGCACGCTGATGCCGCGCGGTGGGGATCTGGTGACCCACGGCTACGTCAACATCATGCCCGGCGGCCAGGTGCTGTTTGATGTTACCGAAGCCGGTGGTACCGGCAGTGGCCGCCTGCGCGTCGGCAGCTTCTACGACGGCGGCACCGAGGAGGGCGCGCTGGTGATCGCGCAGGGCGCACACCTTGCGTTGAATGTGGCCCAGGGCTTCTATGCCGGTGCCTACCGCCGCGATCTGGTGGAAGGGCCGATCTACCAGGGGGGCTTCCAGGATGTCGTGCGGCTGGGGGACGCCGGATACAGTGCCAGCATCACTGCCGGTGAAGTGTTCCGCCCGCGCCACAATTCACTGCTCAGCTTCAACGTGAAGCAGACGGCCGATGGCCTGTGGCTGACCGCCAACCCGGGCTTCGACCAGCTGGGCCTGTTTGCCAACGGTACGTCCGGCGACGGCCTGGGCCGCGCGCTGGCGACCGCCTCCGATCGCCAGGACAAGGGACTGAGATCGCTGCTGGGCGCACTGCAGTTCGCCGACCGCGATGTGATCGCACAACAGGCCGGTGCCCTGCGCGGTGATGCGCACGCCAGCCTGCGACTGGCCGACACCGCGCTGGTGGGCAGTATCGGCAACGTCGTGCAGCAGCACCAGTCGGCCATGCGCAGCGGCGGTGATGCCGATGGCCTGGCCTCGCAGGTGGCGCAGTCGGTCTCCTCCCAGCCGGGCATGCGCCATGGCAGCCTGTTCAACCAGCTGGCGATGCACCTGGTCGAGCCGGCGTCGGACAGCGTTGCGGGCAGCGGTGACGCTGGACGCAGCCACGGCATCTGGGCACGTGGTTTCGCCAGCCATGGTCGCATCGATGCTGACGGTGGCGTGGCCGGCCTGAGCCACACCATCGGTGGCATCGTGGTCGGTGCCGATACCCGCGTGGCCGATGACCGCGTGACCCTGGGCGTCAGCGTGGCCGCGGCGGACATGTCGACCAAGGCCAGCGATGGCTCTGGTTTCACCGGTGACGTGCGTGCGCTGGACGTGGGCGGCTACCTCGATGCGACGTACGCGCGCGGCTATCTGTCGGCGGCCGTGCGCTACACCGATCTGCGCCACGATACGCGTCGCAGCATCAACGGCATTGATGGCCTGCAGCAGCCACTGCGCGCCAAGTACAGCAACGATGCGATCTCCGCACGGGTGGAACATGCGTTCTCCTTCACCACCGCCAAGGGCCTGGTGATCCAGCCGTTGCTGCCGGTGGTGGACTACGCGCGCACCTCGGCTACCCGCTTCAACGAAGGGCAGGGCGCCGGTGCGCTGGTTGGCCGCAGCGGCAGCCTGGAGAGCATCCGCGTGGGTGCGGGTCTGCAGCTGTTCAAGACCTTTGAAGGCAACAACGGCGAGCGCATCACCCCGCGCGCCCGGGTGGTCTGGCAGAAGGAACTGGGCGATTCGCAGGCCCGCTACAGCACCGGCTTCGCCGCGGCACCGGATCTGGTGTTCGGCGCCAGCAGCCAGGCGGTGGGCGAGCAGGTGCTGGCCTGGAACCTGGGTGTGACCAGCCGTGCCAGCGAGCGGCTGTCGATCATGGCCGATTACGTGGGTGAGCGCCGCGACGGGCAGATCCAGAACGGCGTGATGCTGGGCCTGGGCTACAAGTTCTAAGTGGCACCCGGCACCGGCGATGACGGCATCGCCGGTGCCATCCCAACGCGGGTGCTGCTGCGGTATGGTCGGTATGCCATTCCACCCAGGCCCGTCCATGCAGATCGCCGTCTTCAGTGCCCGTCCCTACGACCGTCGTTTCCTTGATGAGGCGAACCAGCGCGATGCGGCTGGGGACGGCTTTGCGTTCGTGTACTTCGATGTGGCGCTGGACGTGCACACGGCCGCGCTGGCGCAGGATTGCGCAGCCGTATGCGTGTTCGTCAACGACCGCCTGGATGCGCCGGTGCTGCACGCCCTGCATGCGATGGGCGTGCGGGCCGTACTGCTGCGCTGTGCCGGCTTCAACAATGTGGACCTGGCAGCCGCGAAAGCGCTGGATCTGTTCGTCGCACGCGTACCGGCCTATTCCCCGGAGGCGGTGGCCGAGCATGCGTTGGCGCTGGTGATGACCCTCAACCGGCAGACTCATCGCGCCTACAACCGCGTGCGCGAGGGCAACTTCATGCTCGATGGCCTGCTCGGACGCACCTTGCATGGCCGCACGGTTGGCATTGTGGGTACCGGCAAGATCGGGCTGGCCACCGCGCGCATCTTCAACGGCATGGGCTGCACCGTGCTGGGGCACGATCCTTATCCGTCACCCGCGTTCGGCGGTATCGGCGAAATGGTCGGGCTGGATGAACTGCTGGCGCGTGCCGACATCGTGTCGCTGCATTGCCCGCTGACGCCTGAGACTCATCACCTGATCAATGATGCATCACTGGCCCGGATGAAGCCGGGCGCGATGCTGGTCAACACCTCGCGTGGCGGGCTGGTCGATACCCATGCGGTGATCTGCGCGCTGAAGTCACGCCGGCTGGGTCATCTGGCCATCGACGTGTACGAGCAGGAAAGCGCGCTGTTCTTCCAGGACCTGTCTGGCGAGATCATCGACGACGAGGCCTTCCAGCGCCTGATGACCTTCCCGAATGTGCTGGTGACCGGCCACCAGGGCTTCTTCACCGTGGAGGCGCTGCAGGAGATCTCGGCGATCACGCTGGGGAACCTGCAGGATTTCGTGGCCGGGCGGGTGTGCGCCAACCGGGTAGAGGTGGGCTGAGCCGGATGGATTGACCGCCGGGTCGCCCAGCCCGTAAAATCGCGGGCTCCGCCGGAATAGCTCAGTTGGTAGAGCGGCGCATTCGTAATGCGTAGGTCGCAGGTTCGACTCCTGTTTCCGGCACCAGTTGTAATGAAAAGCCCCGGCCTTGGTTGGGGCTTTTTGTTTTGGCATTTGAAGCAATCACTGGCCTTGTGTCATGAGCGCGAACCCTTATCAGGCTCAAGCGCGCGCACCGGCTGCCGCAGCACGGTCTTCAACCGCGCCGCGTCGATCCTGCGCGGATCGCTCAGGTAGATCTCGTGATGGGGGCCGGCGAAGGCGTAGCCCAGCGAAGGCATCAGTTCGTTGTGCAGATGGGCGAGGGCCGGACCCTCGTCATCGTAGGCGCCTACATGCAGGGTCTGCAGGCAGAGGCCTTCTTCAAGAATTTCATGGCGAAGGCTGGCCGGGACCTCGCCCAGTTTCTTCGCCGACTTGGCGATGGCAGCCTCCAACTGCGCTGGACTGATCCCGTCCGGCGTACGGATCATCACCGTCCACCTCCACTCATCCTTGCGGCGTGCGACAAAGCTCGACGGATCCTCGGCGGTCCACAGGGCTTCCAGCGGTGGCACCACGTAGTCCTGGCCCCCGGCCTTCAGTGCGAACTTCAGTGCATAGCTCACCGCGTACAGCCACTGCACGGCCTGCAGGTAGGCGGGGGCGGTATTCGGATCACCGTGGCCGTCGACCATCAGGTAGGGCAGGGGCGGTACGTCTACCGTCACGAACCGGCCCGCCGGGGGCAGGTACAACGCGCGATCGCGCTTCTTGAAGTCGAACTTGTCCACGGGCCTTCCTCCTGCGCCGAGCATCCCACGCCGGGCACCCGCCAGCACGCCTGAACAGGTTCAGATGACTTTGCCGAACACGGGCGGAGCAGCCGCCATCGCCCGATGCTAGGATGCCGCCCCCGGGTGTTCTGCCCGCCGCGGTTGCGCGGTGCGACAACGTGTCGCAGCCAGAAACGGGCCTTTCCTGCGCTCGATCATTGTCAATGCCTTTCTTAAATGGTGGGTGACGGCCTAAAATTGAAAGGCTGACTCGACCCCACCTCCCTGCCTGTCTTCCGGACCGGTGGGACCGGCTTTGGCCGGAACAGGCAGGACGGGGAACGGCATTCCCTCGCAATTGGATCGACCGATGATTCCGTTGAAAACCCTTGGGCGCTGGTTGCGCCCGGGCCTGCTGCTGTCGTTGCTGGTGATGCTCACCGGCTGCGATGCGGTGGCCATCCTCAGTCCGAAGGGCCAGATCGGCCAGGATGAGAAGACCCTGCTGATCACGGCCACCGTGCTCATGCTGCTGGTCGTCATCCCGGTCATCATCATGACCCTGACCTTCGCGTGGAAGTATCGCGCCTCCAACACCAAGGCCCGCTACGAGCCGAAGTGGTCCCACTCGACGGCGATCGAGGTGGTGGTGTGGTCCATTCCCTGCATGATCGTGCTGGTGCTGGCGGTCCTGACCTGGCGTTCGTCGCACGCGCTGGACCCGTACAAGCCGCTGGAATCGGACGTCAAGCCGGTCACCATCGAGGCGATCTCGCTGGACTGGAAGTGGCTGTTCATCTATCCGGAAGAGAAGGTGGCGGTCGTCAACGAAATCAAGTTCCCGGTCAACACGCCGCTGAACTTCAAGATCACGTCCGATTCGGTGATGAATGCGTTCTTCATCCCGCACCTGGGCAGCATGATCTACTCGATGGCTGCGATGGAGACCAAGCTCCATCTGATCGCCAACGAGACCGGTGAATTCCCGGGCATGTCCTCGCACTACAGCGGCGCGGGCTTCGCCAAGATGCACTTCACCGCCTACTCGGTCACCGATGCCGAATACCGCCAGTGGCTGGACCAGGTCCGCGCCGGCGAGCAGACCCTGGACAAGGCCTCGTTCAAGGCGCTGGGTGAAGCACGCAACGCCGAGTGGTATCCGGTCACCTACTTCGGCAAGACCGAAGAAGGCCTGTTCGACTGGGTCATCGCCAAGCACATGGGCGACAACAAGCATTACGGCATGAAGCACGAACACGCCGGTGCCGCCGCTGCCGATGCCGCCAGCCATGAAGCGCACGAGGGCCATGCCCCCAGTGACGCGCATGATTCCAAGGAATCGGGTGAAAACCTGGATGCCAACGAACACGAACACGCAGGCCACGCCGGCCATGCGGGCTCGGGAGAATGAACATGTTGGGTAAACTCTCAATTGAGTCGATCCCCCACGATCCGATCGTGCTGACCACCCTGGTCGGCGCGGTGCTGGGTGGCCTGGGCGTCATGGCCCTGATCACCAAGTTCAAGCTGTGGGGCTATCTGTGGAAGGAGTGGTTCACTTCGGTGGATCACAAGAAGATCGGCGTGATGTACCTCATCGTCGCCTTCGTCATGCTGCTGCGCGGTTTCTCCGACGCCATCATGATGCGTACCCAGCAGGCGCTCGCCGTCGGCGGGTCCGAGGGTTACCTGCCGCCGCACCACTACGACCAGATCTTCACCGCGCACGGCGTGATCATGATCTTCTTCGTGGCGATGCCGCTGATCACCGGCCTGATGAACCTGGCCGTGCCGCTGCAGATCGGTGCGCGCGACGTCGCGTTCCCGTTCGTCAACTCGCTCAGCTTCTGGCTGTTCGTGTCCGGTGCGGTGCTGATCATGCTGTCGCTGTGGATCGGTGAGTTCGCTGCCACCGGCTGGCTGGCGTTCCCGCCGTTGTCGGGCATCGAATACAGTCCAAGCGTAGGCATGGACTACTACATCTGGGGTCTACAGGTCGCAGGCCTGGGTACCACGCTGAGCGGTATCAACTTCTTCATCACCATCCTGAAGATGCGTACCCCCAGCATGAAGCTGATGCAGATGCCGGTGTTCACCTGGACCGCCCTGGTGACCAACGTGCTGATCGTTGCGGCCTTCCCGGTGCTGACCATCACCCTGGTGCTGCTGACCCTGGACCGTTACCTGGGTACGCACTTCTTCACCAATGACGGTGGCGGCAACGCCATGCTGTACATCAACCTGATCTGGATCTGGGGTCACCCGGAGGTGTACATCCTGGTCCTGCCGGCGTTCGGTGTGTTCTCCGAAGTCATCGCGACCTTCTCGCGCAAGGCGCTGTTCGGCTACAAGGGCATGGTCTACGCCACCGCCTGCATCGGCGTGCTGTCGTTCATCGTGTGGCTGCACCACTTCTTCACCATGGGCTCGGGTGCCAACGTCAATGCCTTCTTCGGCATCACGACGATGATCATCTCGATCCCGACCGGCGTGAAGATCTTCAACTGGCTGTTCACCATGTTCCGCGGTCGCGTGCAGTTCACCACGCCCGTGCTGTGGACCATCGGCTTCATGGTCACCTTCACCATCGGCGGCATGACCGGCGTGATGCTGGCGATCCCGGCCATCGACTTCGTGCTGCACAACAGCCTGTTCCTGATCGCCCACTTCCACAACGTCATCATCGGCGGCGTGGTGTTCGGCATGTTCGCCGGCATCACCTACTGGTGGCCGAAGATGTTCGGCTTCCGCCTCAATGAGTTCTGGGGCAAGTGCGCGTTCTGGTGCTGGTTCATCGGCTTCTACGTGACCTTCATGCCGATGTACGTGCTGGGCTTCATGGGCATGACCCGTCGTCTGCAGAGCACCGTCAACCCGGCCTACGAGCCGCTGCTGCTGGTCGCTGCCGCAGGTGCCTTCATCGTGGGTGCCGGCATCCTGTGCCAGATCATCCAGGTGGCCGTGTCGATCCGCGACCGCAAGAAGACCGCCGACCTGACCGGCGACCCGTGGGATGCCCGTACGCTGGAGTGGGAAACCTCTTCGCCGCCGGCCTTCTACAACTTCGGCAGCCTGCCGGAAGTCACCGAGCTGGACGATTTCTGGGAGCGCAAGCAGCGTGGTGAAGCCTGGCCGAAGCCGGCCAAGTACACCGACATCCACATGCCGCGCAACACCGGCACGGGCGTTGTCATCGGTGCCTTCAGCCTGGTGTTCGGCTTCGCGATGATCTGGCACATCTGGTGGCTGGCCATCGTCGGCTTCGTCGGCATGATCGCCACGTTCATCTACCGCACCTTCGACCAGGACGTGGACTACTGGGTCCCGGCCGCCGAGGTGGAACGCATCGAGAACGAACACCGCAAGCACCTGGAAAACCAGGGCCTGGTGAAGTCGGAGCTGAAGGCATGAGCACCAATACCTCGACCCTGAGCCACGGGCACGCCGCGCAAGCGGCGGCCCATGGCCATGACGACCACGAGCACCACGACACCGGCGGCAACACCGTCTTCGGTTTCTGGGTGTACCTGATGAGCGACTGCCTCATCTTCGCCTCGCTGTTCGCCACCTACGTGGTGCTGGCCGGCGGTACCGATGGTGGCCCGACCGCGAAGGACCTGTTCGAACTGCCGTTCGTGGCATGGGAAACCGCGCTGCTGCTGACCTCCTCGCTGACCTTCGGCCTGGGCATGATTGCCATGCACCGCAAGCAGATGGGCCAGATGTACCTGTGGCTGGGCATCACCTGGCTGCTGGGCTTCGGCTTCATGTGCATGGAAGTGTGGGAGTTCCAGCACCTGATCCATCAGGGCTACGGTCCGGACCGCAGTGCCTTCCTGTCGGCGTTCTTCGCCCTGGTCGGTACCCACGGCCTGCACGTCAGCGCCGGCCTGCTGTGGCTGCTGGTGATGTTCGTGCAGCTGAAGAAGTACGGCCTGACCCCGACCAACAAGACCCGCATGGCGTGCCTGAGCCTGTTCTGGCACTTCCTGGACCTGATCTGGATCGGCGTGTTCTCCGTCGTCTACCTCAATGGAGCCCTGTAATGGCACATGACAACCATGCACACGACCACGGCACCGGCGGCGAAAGCCATGGCACCGTGAAGTCGTACCTGATCGGCTTCGTGCTGGCGGTGGTGCTGACCGTCATCCCGTTCTGGATGGTGATGTCGGGCGACTTCTCGCGCACCGTCAACGGTGTGGTGATCGCGATCACCGCGGTGCTGCAGATGCTGGTCCACCTGGTGTTCTTCCTGCACCTGGACCGCTCTTCGGAAAGCCGCTGGAACGTCAACGCTGCGGCCTTCACCGTGGTGGTGATCGGCATCATCGTGGTCGGTACCCTGTGGGTCATGCACAACATGAACGTGCACATGATGCACTGACGTCCTCGCGACGTTGCCACGCAGAAAGGCCGCCTTCGGGCGGCCTTTTTGTTTGTCTGCGGATATGGGTAGTGCCGGCCGCTGGCCGGCAATCGCGGGAAGCCGGCCGGAGGCCGGCTCTACCCCGCCACCCGGCGCAGGAACTCTTCGGCATCCATAGGCCGGCCCAGGTGATAGCCCTGCAGCTGGTCGCAGCCCAGTTCGCTCAGGTATTCGCGCTGCGCCTGCGTCTCCACGCCTTCGGCCACCACCTGCAGCTGCAGGGTGCGTCCCAGCGCAATGATCGACGACACGATGGCGGCGTCTTCGTCGTTGCGTTCCAGGTCATGCACGAACGCGCGGTCGATCTTCAGTTCGGTGGCCGGCATCCGCTTCAGGTACAGCAGGCTGGAGTAGCCGGTGCCGAAATCGTCGATGGCGATATGCACGCCCATCGCGGTCAGGTCGTTGAGGATCGCCAGGCTGGCGTCGACATCCTTCATCGCCGTGGTCTCGGTGATCTCCAGGGTCAACCGCGCCGGCTCGATCCGGTGCCGCTGCAGCGCCTCGCGCACGCTGTCCAGCAGCGCCGGCGAGGCGAACTGCAGCGGCGACAGGTTCACCGCCATCGACCATCCGGTATGCCCGGCCTCGTGCCATGCACGCAGCTGTGCACAGGCACGGTCCAGTACCCAGTCGCCGATCGGCAGGATCAGGCCACTGCGCTCGGCGATGGGAATGAACACATCCGGCGCCAGCAGGCCCAGTTCCGGGTGCTGCCAGCGCAGCAGGGCCTCGGCACCGGTAGCTGGTGCGCCAGCGGCCGGGAACTTCGGCTGGTAGTGCAGCAGCAGCTCGTCACGCGCGATCGCCTTGCGCAGGTCCTGCAGCAGGCGCAGCTGGCGGTTGGCACTGAGCTGCATCGACGGGGTGAAGAACGTATAGCCGTTCCGGCCGGTTTCCTTGGTGTGGTACATCGCCGCATCGGCGTGCGCCATCAGTTCGCGCTCGTTGCTGGCGTCATCCGGGTACAGGGCGATGCCGAGACTGGCGCTGACCTGCAGTTCGGCGGCATCCAGGGTGAATGGTTCGCCGGCAGCGGCGATGATGCGTTCGGCCACCACCACCGCATCGTCCGGGGTGTCGATGGCCAGCACTATCACGAACTCGTCGCCGCCGAGGCGCGCGAACGTGTCCTGCGGCCGCAGCAGGCCGCCGATGCGCTGTGCCACCGCCACCAGCAGACGGTCGCCGAGCTGGTGGCCATAGGCATCATTGACCGCCTTGAAGCCGTCCAGGTCGCAGAACATCACCGCCACTGCGCGGCCGCGGCGGCGCGCTTTTTCGATGGCCTGCTCGATGCGGTCCTGCAGCAGCATGCGGTTGGGCAGCTGGGTCAGCGGGTCATGCAGGGCGGCCTGGATCAGCTTGTCGTTGGCGTGTGCCAGTGAATCGGCCAGCAACCCGGTACGCACGCGCATCTGCCGATCGAACAGCGAGGCGACCAGGGCGATGCCCAGCGTGGCCACGGTGGTGACGATCACCAGCACTGCCAGCCAGCGCGTGTCGATGCCGCCGCTGCCGACCGCGCCGCAGATGCTGCCTTCGGGGAAGCGTGCGGCGGCCATGCCGGTGTAATGCATGCCGACGATGGCCAGGCCCATCACCAGCGAGGCCAGTGCGCGCAGGCGCATGGTGTGGCGCTGCTCGGAACGCAGGCGGAAGGCGATCCACAGCGCCGCGCCGGCGGCACCGATGGCTACTGCAATGGAGGCGGCGAACCAGCCCGGGTGATAGTCGATACCCGGCTGCATGCGCATCGCGGCCATGCCGAGGTAGTGCATGGTGGCAATGCCCAGGCCCATCAGCACGGCGCCGGCCAGCAGTCGTCGCCAGGGCAGGCTGGGTCGTGACACCAGCCACAGCGCATAGGCCGAAGCGCCGATCGACACTGCAAGCGAATACAGGGTGATGCCGAGGTCGTAGCCGACCGGGATCGGCAGGTCGAAGGCCAGCATGCCGATGAAATGCATCGACCAGATACCCAGGCCCATCGCCGCCGCGCCGCCGGCCAGCCACCAGCGGGCCACGCGGCCCTCGGCCGTGGCCAGGCGGCCGGCCATGTCCAGCGCCGTGTACGAAGCAAGAATGGCCACCAGCAGGGAGATGGCGACCAGGCTCTGACTGTAACTGCCAGTCATGTTGAATCC
>NZ_JASJSQ010000033.1:0-46585 GCF_030236855.1 Stenotrophomonas maltophilia group sp. Smal13 | reverse complement strand
GAACCTGTGACCCCTACCATGTCAAGGTAGTGCTCTACCGCTGAGCTAACCGCCCATCTTGTTCTTGCCGCCCGAAAGCTGGCCTTGCTACGTAAAAACCCGGCGCCAGGGCCGGGCTTTGCAGTTCACGACAGCCCCCTTCCAGGGACGTCGTGGTGGGCGGTACAGGGTTCGAACCTGTGACCCCTACCATGTCAAGGTAGTGCTCTACCGCTGAGCTAACCGCCCATCTTGTTCTTGCCGCCCGAAAGCTGGCCTTGCTACGTAAAAACCCGGCGCCAGGGCCGGGCTTTGCAGTTCACGACAGCCCCCTTCCAGGGACTTCGTGGTGGGCGGTACAGGGTTCGAACCTGTGACCCCTACCATGTCAAGGTAGTGCTCTACCGCTGAGCTAACCGCCCGATTTTGCTTCTGAACGTCCGCGATTGCGTCGGTGCAGGCCGCGTATATTACGGATGCCGGCCGTGAAGCGCAACACTTTTGTGAAGAAGATGCTGCACTGCCGCGTTCAGCCCAGACTCGCTTCCTTCAGCTGCCGGATCTGGTCACGCACGCGGGCGGCATCCTCGAATTCCAGGTTCTTGGCGTGCTGGTACATCTGCTGCTCCAGCGCCTTGAGACGGGACGCCAGCTGGGCCGGGCTGAGGGATCGATAGTCACTCCCCTCCTCGGCAACGCCGGGCCTGCCCTTGCCCTTGCTCTTCTTTGCTTCCTTCTCGGCCGCATCGGAGCGCGCGCCTTCCAGCACGTCGGTGATCGGACGCGCCACCGAGCGCGGCACGATGCCGTGCTGCTCGTTGTACTCGACCTGCTTGGCGCGACGGCGGTCGGTCTCGTCGATCGCCGCCTGCATCGAACGGGTGATCTTGTCCGCATACAGGATCGCCTTGCCACGCACGTTGCGGGCGGCACGGCCGATGGTCTGGATCAGCGAGCCGGTCGAGCGCAGGAAGCCCTCCTTATCGGCATCCAGGATCGCCACCAGGGACACCTCGGGCATGTCCAGGCCCTCGCGCAGCAGGTTGATGCCCACCAGCACATCGAACTTGCCCAGGCGCAGGTCGCGGATGATCTCCACGCGCTCGACCGTGTCCACGTCCGAGTGCAGGTAGCGCACGCGGATGCCGTGCTCGGTCAGGTATTCGGTGAGATTTTCGGCCATGCGCTTGGTCAGCGTCGTGACCAGCACACGGTCACCGGCCTTGATGCGCGCGTTGGCCTCGCTCATCAGGTCGTCAACCTGGGTGCCGACCGGGCGGATCTCCACCACCGGGTCGATCAGCCCGGTGGGGCGTACGACCAGTTCGGTGATCTCGTCACCGGCCTCGCGGTACTCATAGGGGCCTGGCGTGGCCGACACATAGATGCTACGCGGGCAGCGCTCTTCCCACTCCTCGAAGCGCAGCGGCCGGTTGTCCAGCGCCGAGGGCAGCCGGAACCCGAACTCGACCAGCGTTTCCTTGCGCGAACGGTCGCCCTTGAACATGGCACCGATCTGCGGAATGGTCACGTGCGATTCGTCGATCACCAGCAGCGCGTCGGCCGGCAGGTAGTCGAACAATGTCGGCGGCGGTTCGCCGGCGTTCTTGCCGGTCAGGTGCCGGGAGTAGTTCTCGATGCCGTTGCAGTAGCCGACCTCGGCCATCATTTCCAGATCGAACTGGGTGCGCTGCGCCAAGCGCTGCGCCTCCACCAGCTTGTTCTGCGCGTACAGCTGCTCCAGGCGCTCCTTCAGCTCGACCTTGATCGTCTCGATCGCCGCCAGCACACGCTCGCGCGTGGTGGCGTAATGGGTCTTCGGGTAGACCGTGAAGCGCTGCATGTTGCGCAGCGTCTCGCCGGTGAGCGGATCGAACAACGTGATCTTCTCGACCTCGCCATCAAACAGCTCCAGGCGCAGCGCCTCGCTGTCCGACTCGGCCGGGAACACGTCGATGACTTCACCACGCACGCGGAAGGTACCGCGCTGCAGCTCGTATTCGTTGCGCGTGTACTGCAGCTGGGTGAGGTGGTTGATCAGGTCGCGCTGGTCGATGCGCTCGCCCTTGGACAGGATCAGGCGCAGCGACAGGTAGTCTTCCGGCGCGCCCAGGCCGTAGATCGCCGACACTGTCGCCACCACGATCGCGTCCGGGCGCGACAGCAGGGTCTTGGTCGCCGCCAGCCGCATCTGCTCGATGTGCTCGTTGATCGAACTGTCCTTCTCGATGAAGGTGTCCGACGATGGCACGTAGGCTTCCGGCTGGTAGTAGTCGTAGTAGCTGACGAAGTACTCCACCGCGTTGTGCGGGAAGAACGCCTTGAACTCACCATACAGCTGCGCCGCCAGCGTCTTGTTCGGCGCCATGATCAGCGTCGGCTTCTGCACGTTCTGGATGACGTTGGCGATGGTGTAGGTCTTGCCCGAGCCGGTGACGCCCAGCAGCGTCTGCTTGGCGATGCCCGCTTCGAAGTTGCTGGTCAGCTTCGCGATGGCATCAGGCTGGTCGCCTGCCGGCGAATACGGCGAGACGAGTTCAAAACGGTCGCTCATGGTGGTGCCAGTTCCCGGGAGTGGTGAGTATACGGGGCATGGAGTGACGGCCCGCTGAGGGGTTTCCGGGCAGGTGAGCGCGGCGTTGGCTGATGGTGGCGCCTAGCTGGACAAGGGAGGCTGGACCCATGCGCCACCTCCCCTTCCCCAGCCCTACCGCACCGCGAGGCATGCATCTGGTCGAACTGTTGGCGGTCGTGGCAGTGATGGCCGCGCTACTGGCGGCCGGCTGGCCCTCCCTGCAGTCCCTGCTGTTGCGGCAGCGTGCGGACGCCACCCGCATCAACTTGCAGTCCGGACTCGCTACTGCGCGCTACCAGGCGATCATGCGGCGTACCTTGATCGGCATCTGCGCAAGTACCGATGGCCACCACTGCGGCGACGACTGGAGCCAGGGCTGGATCATCTACAGGGCAATCGGCGGGCGACAACCACCCTCTTCTGCCGATGCCATTCTGATGCACCAGACAGGCTTTCCGAACATCAAGATCCGGGGAGCCACCAGCAGTGGCCGACCACAACTTTACTTCCAACCGGATGGCCGCAGCCCTGGCGCCAACCTGACGCTGCGCATCTGCGCGGACGGCCGTGAGCACTCCCGGATAATCGTCAGCAACAGCGGTCGCGTCCGATCAACACGGACCAGGACCGATCGACCCTGCTGAAAACAAAAAAGGCCTGCGGATGACCGCAAGCCTTTGATGCGTATAACTTGGCGCCCGAAGTTGGACTCGAACCAACGACCCCCTGATTAACAGTCAAGTGCTCTAACCGGCTGAGCTATTCGGGCGGGGAGGCGCATTGTAATCACCTCGGTCAGAGAGTGCAACACTCCTGTCCACGACGACCGCCGACGCACTTTTCCCACATCACCAGCATTCGGACAGCGTGCCCTTGGACGTCTTCACATTGGCCTGGTTGAGGGACAGGTCACCACACTTGTCTTTGGTCTGAGCATTGGCAGCCGTCGCCGTAAATGTAAACGTCGATTGCGCGGTTTCCATGGACAAGGTGTAAGCCGCCGTACCACCCTCACGAGGAGAGTTGATGGAATCCGCGCCGCCCGGGAAGGTGAAGCCCACATAGGTGTTGTTGACGGTGTGGTAGCGCTCGGCCAGCTGCGCGTACTCCACCAGGTCGGCCTTGGCCTGCGCCCGCCGCGACTTCCGCACATGTTCGCTGTAGTTCGGGTAAGCAATCGCAGCGAGGATCGCCACGACCGCCACCACGATCATCAGTTCAATGAGAGTGAACCCGCGGGCCAGGCGGCCAGGGGCAAACGTCGTGTGCATTGCGGCAACTCCATTGATCGACGAAGCACGGATGCCACTCACTGGATCTGCCTCCACGACTGGCGACCACACGGGTAAGGCAAGTACATCGGTTTCGCACCCGCCACCGAAATCTGCATCAGGCAGGCCTCGCCAGGCGGCGTCGGAGGCGGGGTCCCTGGCTCACCCGGATCCGGCGGCGCAAGGCGAGGGACAACAGAGGTCGTGACATCCCTGACCGGAGCGTTACCGCCCGTTTCCAGGGGTACACCAGCCGTACCTGCCCCCGGCGACGTGCCATCCGGTGCACCGAAGCGCACCTGCGACATTGCCGCTTCGCCACTGCCGGCCTGCAGGCCAAACACCCAGTTCGCACCATCCACCGAGCAGCCCCTGGCCTCGGACGGGATATAGGTTGGCATGAAGACCACCCCGGAAACGATGCGCGGATTGCCGACTGCACGCTCCTTGTCGGACAGCGTTACGGTCCAGCCACGGCTCAGCGTCGGGATAGTACCCGGCAGCAGGGTACGAACGTCATTCTCAAACTGTGCCGCGAACGGACGCAGATTGGCCGAGGTCAACGTGGCACTGGGCTGCCCGGTTTCGACGTCATTGATGCCAAAGAGCGCCTGCACCGCAGCATCGTTCTCATCGCCGTAGTACGAGAAGCTGCCGGTCCCGAAGATCAGCATCACGCCACCGGACGGGCCCGCGGTCACGGTCATGCCGCCGGTGATCGGTTGGCGATAGGTCCGCTTGTCGCTGCGATCGACATGAGTATCGGTGGTGAACAGCGGAACTGTCGGTGCCGCGTCGGCGCGCAGGTCGAACTTCCAGACCGCTCCTCGCTTGTCAGCACCATAGACGGTATCGGCAAGACCATCGCGGACCCGTTCGCTCTGTCCAGCCCCGCCCCAACGATCGACCACGACGATGTTGCCCAGCCCATTGCTACCGGCGGGCAGATCTGTACCAGATTCGACCGCCTCGATCATGCGGATGGTCGGCGTGCTGCCTGCTGCCATGTCGACCACGAACAACACGGCTTTGCCACTCTCGCTTTCATAGCCATTGCCAAAGATCGCCCGGAAGCCCACCGAGCCATCGGCATTCTTCATCGGCACGATCACCGGCTTGCCCAGCACATGGCCGATATTCGCTCGCACTTCGTCATCCAGTGCGGCGTTGAGATCACTGATTTCCCATAGCAGCGAGCCGGTGCCGCCGAAGCTGGCCGGATCAGACACATCCAGCGCGAACACGCTACGGCCACCTGCGCCGGCCGTACCCACCAGCGAGGTGGTCCAACCGCTGCTGCCATAGGTATCGCTGATTGTCACTGGGCCATCGACGTAGTAGCGATGCTGGAAGCGCTGGATGTTCTGGTTGGTGGGATCGTTGGGCAACAACAGATTGCCCATATGACCCAACGACGTGGACGGGATATAGGCAAACAGCTCCTTGCCACCATCGCTGTCCATCTCGCCATCCGCGCCCATGCCGCCATCAAAGGCGTGCAGCATCCCGTCGTTGGCAGCCGCGTAGACCATGTAGCGTCGGTCATTGCGCTTGGTGACCATGTAGTCGGCATAACTGGTGCCCATCGCGCCCGGCAGACGGCGGAAGCCGTAGTCATCGAGCGGCGAGCTCAGGGCCGGCGTAGAGGTGATGATGTCCCCAAGCACTGTGGTACGGTCGCGCAGCTTGCCACCGCTGCGCTTTTCGTTGGTTGTGTCTCCACGCAGATACGCCACGGCGGTCGCCGAATCCGTGGCGAGCCCTTCCAGTTCCGAGGCACTGCAGATCAGCATGCCCGGATACATCACACCCGACTTGTCGCACAGGTTGGCCAGGCTGACATTACTGCCGGTGAAATCAACCAGTTCACCGTTGCGCCAGAAGCGGATGCGGCGCGATGCGGCCGCTGGCATCTTCGCCGACGCTTCCCATGCCTCCTCCGAGACAATCCTGCGCGTTGAGTCGTCCACTTTCAGCGAGTAGGCATGCAACCTGCCGTACCAGTCGGTGCCGTTGTTGGTCGCCTCGTAGAACGGCTCCACCGACAGCGAGCCCACGCCGATACGAGCCCCCGTCAACGAACGCGAGCCGGACGGCGTGGCCCCTTGGGCAACATTGCTGATGATCCGGCGCATGGCAGCGGTGATTTCGCCCGGGCGCGTGGCGTTGACCATCTCGCCGCGGGTGTCATATACCGCGTTCCACAGCTCGTCGACCGCTTCCGGCTTGAGATCCTGCGTCGTGGTCGGGAAATTGGGCTTGACCACGTACGGATCGGGACTGAGCACCCAGGGGCGCTTCGGATCCGGAAGGTACTTGACGCCGAACTCTTTGCCCTGAGTACCCAGCGTCACACCGTAGAAATTCATGTGCAATTTTCTGTTGCAGTCCAATGACGGGTCCGGACTGGAACTGCTGCACTCTGCAGGAACCGGCACAGAGCCGTTATCAAGGTCTTCGACCAGCGGGCCCTTGTAGTAAGGCGCCACCAGGTCCTTCATCAGAGTATTGTTGCCGCTTTCATTGATGTACCCATCAGTGAACAGCATGCCCGCATTCTTCTGGCAAGCCAGCAGCACAGGCGCCCCTTCATCCGTGCGCTGGAACTGCTGACCAAGGTATTTTGCGGCAGAACGGTTAGGCGTGGAGCCACTGGCTCGCATTCTGCTCATGATGTCGTACAGCAACTTCGACTTTTCGGTCTCGTCGGTCATGTTGTGCATCTTGACCTTCTGCAGATCATCCGGCCGATCGTTGATACGGAACCAGCCCACGCGCAGGTTCGTAGTGCCATGCAGCGCATTGGTGGCCGCACCGATCAAGGCTTCGCGACGGGTCCGATACAGACTGAACCAGTTGGCGAAGTTCCGCATCGCATTGTTGAACTTGGCCTGATCCTTGTTGAAGTTATCCAGCTTGATCTCATACTTGTAGAGCGTACCCGGACGCCCGCCAACTGGGTTGGTCACCGCCACCGGGGATGCGGTATAGCCGTAATCGGCCGGCAGCGAGGCCGGGTTTTCCAGGAAGAACGTGGCCGGATAGAACACCATTGCGGCACTGCAGCTTTTGCTCAGCGTCACCTTCTTATTCAGCACAGCGAAGCCGTCCTTCACACTACTGTTTCCGCCTTTTCCGCTGGTAATATCGCTGCACCGATTGTCTTCAATCCTCGTATCTTTCGGAAGTTCCATACCGCTATAGAACTGAAAACGCCAGTTTGCGGATTTTCCACTCACGACAATGGACCTCATTGTCGAATCGGCGGTGAGGTCAAGGGTGCCGGTCTTCTTGCCGTCTGGCGTGCCCGGTCGCGGATCCAGGGGCGCTGCGGCCGGATCAATCGGACCACTTGGGAAATTGGCAGCCGAGCCCGTGAGCCCGGTTTTCCACGAATCATAGGTCTCGCGAGGATCAAAGTAGGAGCCGTTGACATCCGGAGATCGCACAAAGCCATAGGCATCCAATGGCGGAACTGCAAGATTCGAATCCCGGCCGTAGTTCGGGAATACGTAGTGATATATGTTCCCGAAATCGACATAGCCGTACGCCACGCTGCCACTGTAGAAGCTCGTCCCGCTCCAGCGATATACACCATCACGGGTGTTGTTCAGCGTCTCCCACAGCATCGAACCGGAATCATCCAGCGCCATCAGGAAGGCCGGTGCCGTCTGCACCTGGATGTTCAGCGGCGCCTGTGCAAGCGTGCCCTGGCCCTGGGCCGCCATCAGGGTATAGATGAAGTAGCCCCCACCCAGCGCCAGTGCGGCGCCACCTGCGGCCATGAAGCGGAATTTGCGCGAAGCCATGGCCTGCGTCCTCAGAGTTTGAATACGGTATCGATGACCACTGCGGACGAGCTGGCATCCGCATCGTCAGTGGCGAACCCAGTGATCTGGTAGATCGGCGTGATGTCTTCCAGTGGCCGCCCCATCTCCAGTGCCGATTCACCAACTACGCAACTGTCGATCTGCCTTACATTGACTGCAGAGCGAGTATCGTCGCGGCGCTCTACAGCCCAATCGGCCGGGTCGAATCCATCATCGCAGACCCGCGACACATCGCTGGCCTGCACCAGGCTCTCGTCGCCGACATCCTGGCGATTGGCGATCTGTTCCACCGTGCGCTCGGCTGCACGCACCACACCTTCCGAATTCTGGAACGCCCGGTTGGCGGCTCGGTAATTGGCTGCCATCTTCTCCTGCATGCCCGCCACCTGCATGCCAGCGATACCCAGCAATGCCAGCAGGATGAGCATGATCAACGCGACATACAGCACCGCACCACGCTGCTGGCGGGGAGCGGTGATCGGCCTGAACGAACGCTGGAAATGGGCCATGATCAGTTTCCGAACAAGCGATTGCGCAGGGCAATCGAGACTTCATAACTGGAGCGGTAGCGACCGTCGGGCTTGTCACTGTTGGTGAACTCAACGCCGAGCACCGATAGCGCATTGGCCGATTGGGCCGAGGACGACGGCGATGGGCTGCGCGCCAGCAATCCGACCTGCACTTGCCCCACACGCAACCACTGTGCGGCACCTTCGGCATTGGCATCCGTGCTGACCCCGCCGGCTGCGGCGAGCTGGGTGATGTTGCCGGCCGGCGGAGCACTGATACTGATGTTGGCGGTGTTGTCCAGGCCGTACATCAGCTGCAGGCTTTCGATGCCTTCCACCAACTCTTCATTGATCTTGTACTCCCCATCGCTGTCGGCACGCGCTCGCCGCAGCCCAGGCTGTTTCGTCTCCGGATTGATACCCACGTAATAGACCATCGACTCGGCGCGATAGAGCATCGTCTGCCCGGTTGGCTGCGCCACGTAGCGCGACAGATCCAGAGAGGTCGCAGTCACCCGCGCAGCGCTCAACGTGCCTGCGAACACATCGGCATGCCCACAGTCGGCGATGCCGAACAGAGTGGGCGTGCTGATGCCATCGCTGGTCAGGCGCGCGACGTGGTCACTATCCACGTCCAGGAGTGCATCGCCGCCATCGGAAGAGATCGCCGTGACCGGCACCCCCATGGGGGCGAAGAAGCGGAGCAACAGCACATCGCTGCCGCCGGCCGGTGCCGGGCTCAATCCGGCGATCGCAGCCGGCAGGCCTTGCGGCGCGGACCAGTCCGCGCCTAGCGCCAGACTGCCGCCGGGAGCCGTGCCGGGAGCGTCGAAGCCCTGGATGGAAACACTGAAATCCAACGGACTGCCAGCACCGGAGGTAGCACCAAGATGCGATACCGGGTCTCCCTGGTTCTTTACTACATGGGCCTGGTCGTTGACACAGCCCATGTGCCCGGCCATTCGGATGTCCCGCTCCAGGAAGTCCAACGCGAATCGTGCATTTTCCTGAACGCGGGATGCTCCCTCAGACAGGCGCGAAGCCGTCTGTGAGGCAATGAACACCTGGACCACACCCAGCATCAACACCAGGCTGATCACCAGCGCGACCATCAGTTCGACCAGCGATAGACCAGCCATGGCGGTACGACGTTTCATGGCCATGCTCACAATTCCGTCGCCAGAGCGAAGGTGGTGGCCTTGTCCGGATCATCCGGATCCCAGCGCTGGTCGCCCCAGGTGATCGCCACGTTCACCACACCCCCCTTGTAGGTCACCTCGGCGCCGGCATCGTCACCCAGCGCTTTTACAACCTGGCATTGCCAACGTTCAATCTTTGCACCAATAGCGACTTCGCCGGTATCGGCGGCGCACGCCTTCTCTGCGGTTTTGCTGCCTGCCGCAAACGACGCGGCGGTGTACCACGCCGCTTGATAGCGGTTGCTGCGCATCTGCTCGGTCAAGTCGTAGGCGAGATTGGTTGCCTGGGTACGGTAGTTGGCGCTCTGTACGAAGCGGACGTTCATGGTCTGCAGCAGGGCGAATCCCAGCAGGCCGAATGCCAGAACGATAATTGCAATCAGCACTTCCAGCAGAGTGAAGCCGCCCGCTTGGCGTGCACGGATCGAACGCGGGTTCATGAGCAGGTTTCCTTGGTGCTGCGGATCTGCCCAGAGGCATTTACCGTAAGAGTGCGTTTGTCCAGTGCGCCCTTGCTGCAGACATCCGGCTCCAGCAGGATCGACTGATCGCTGGCGGCCCTGCGGCGCCCCCGCCCATCGAAGGCGACCTCTTCCGACGGTCCACTCAGCTGCAGCTTGGGGCTGCCGCTGACGAACCGCAGTACGGTTTCCTCGGAGGACATCGTGCCATCACCATCGGTGTCAGTGAAGGCCAACATGCCGGCAGACCAGCTACCGTCACAGCTCGCGCCGTCGCTGCTGCCACACACGCCACCGCCACGGTTGCTGCGAATTGCCTCGCTCCGCGCCAGGCTGAGCAGGCCCAGTACTTCATTGTTTGCCGACGCAACCCGATTGGAGCGGAGAGTGCCTTGGAAACTCGGAAAGGCGATCGCGGCCACGATCGCCAGCACGGCAACCGTGACCATCAACTCAACCAGCGTAAAGCCGTATTGCCGGCGCAAAGACATTGGACGCTCCCCAGCGTGTTGATGGCCACGATGGGCCATCGCCCTGCCACCGGCAAGCGGCGGCAGGATGAACGGTCATTCCGGGGCGACGGGCGTCAACGCCTTGACGGCCAGCCCTCCCCTGCCTGTCCCGGCGCGATCCCCATCGCGCCGACGCAGGCTCAGGCCAGCACCTGGTAGCAGGGCTGGTATTCGCCGGAGATCTTCATCCGGCGCTGTTCGACGAAGGCACGCAGCAGCGCGTCCAGGGCCTGCATCATGTCCGGGTCACCGTGGATCTGGAACGGCCCGAACTGCTCGATGCGGCGCATGCCGTCTTCCTTCACGTTGCCGGCAACGATGCCCGAGAACGCCCGGCGCAGGTCGGCCGCCAGCGCGTGCGGGGCACGTCCGTGGTGCAGGTCCAGCGCGGCCATTGCCTCGTGGGTCGGCACGAACGGCTGCTGGTACTCCCACGGAATCTCGATCGACCAGTTGAAGAAGAACGAGTCCTTCTGTGCCAGGCGGTGCTCACGCACGCGCTTGATGCCGTTGGCCATCTTCTTTGCCACCGCCACCGGGTCGCCGATGACGATCTCGTAGCGCTCGGCGGCTGCATCGCCCAGGGTCAGGCGGATGAAGCGATCGATCTGCTCGAAGTACGGCGCTGCCACCGTCGGGCCGGTCAGGATCAGCGGGAACGGCAGGTCCTTGTTTTCCTCGCGCAGCAGGATGCCGAGCAGGTACAGGATTTCCTCGGCGGTGCCGACGCCACCGGCGAACACGATGATGCCGTGGCCGATGCGGACGAAGGCCTCCAGGCGCTTCTCGATGTCCGGCATGATCACAAGGTGGTTGACGATCGGGTTCGGCGATTCGGCCGCGATGATGCCCGGCTCGGTCAGGCCGATGTAACGCGTCACGGTGCGGCGCTGCTTGGCGTGGGCGATGGTGGCACCCTTCATCGGGCCCTTCATCGCGCCTGGACCGCAGCCGGTGCAGATGTCCAGGCCGCGCAGGCCCAGCTCATAACCCACCTGCTTGGTGTACAGGTACTCGTCGCGCGAGATCGAATGGCCACCCCAGCACACGACCAGGTTCGGGTCGCCCGGGTTGAGGATGCGTGCGTTGCGCAGCAGGCCGAACACCGCGTTGGTGATGCCCTCGGACGACTCCAGCTCGGCCGCGTAGGCCGGGCCCATCTCGATGGCCATGTAGGCCAGGTCACGCACCACGGCGAACAGCAGTTCGGCGACGCCGCGGATGATCTCGCCATCGACGAAGGCCATCGCCGGTGCATTGACCAGATCGATGCGCACGCCGCGATCCTGCTGCGCCACCTGGATGTCGAAATCAGGATACAGATCGCGCGCTGCGCGCGGATCGTCAGAGGCACTGCCGCTGGTCAGCACGGCCAGCGCGCAGCGGCGCAGCAGCTCGTGCATACCGCCGGCAGACGCATCGCGCAGGCGGGCCACTTCGGCCCGCGACAGCACATCCAGCCCACCGCGCGGGTAGATCCGCGCGTCCTGCACCGGCAGTGCACGGGCTGATTTTTCGTTCGTGGTCATGTCCAATTTTTCGCTTCCTTCAAGGTTTCCGACTGTACTGCCGCCCCCTTAAAAAGCAAAACGGCCGGGAAGCCCGACCGTTGGATGTGTGCTTCCCGCGTTCGCCTTTCCGGGACCGCATCGGCGGCGTTGGCACCGCGCACATTTCCGGATGCTACGCCGATGCCAGGTGACCTGCAAGGACTTTCGCATGAACGGAAAACGGCCGGGTTTCCCCGGCCGTTCGACAGAGAGAAGGCTCAGCCCTTGGACTGTATCAATGCATACAAGCCAGGTTACCTCCTGCAATCAAATATCGGCACAGGATTAGGATCGATGGGCACTGATGATGATGGATCAGTTATCTTCCAAGATTCATATGCAAGCCTCCCGTGGAGTTCCGGGATATCACGATAGGCTACGAAGTACTCCCCCCTATCCGAGTTTTCGTAGTAGTCAACTCGATATTCCAAAGGCAGTGAAAGGAAGCTAGCCAGCACCGCAGCATATCGCTCCTGCACCGGGGTATCGCAACTCATGTGCGCGCCGGAAACAAGAAGAAACGCATCCCCGCTCCGCCCCGAAGTGGACGTATCCCCCCCACCCGGATAGGTCGGAGTCGGGGGGCAGTAGCTTGGATTACACCAAGGATCCAAAGCACTGACCTTCGATGCCGCAGTCATACCCATACCAAATACGACAGATGCGATGATCACACTCAACTTCATGGCAACTCATCCTTGTTTTGATTCCAACGTTGAACTTCAGAACACTTCACCTACGGACGTCCACTTCTACACATTGCAACTTCACGGCTCGGCCAGAATCCTTCCAAGCAGGACTCCGCGCCCCCACTCCTCCAACCCACCCGGATTCACGCTCAACCGCTCGAAGAGTTCGAGCGCAGCACAATTGAACTCCTCCAGGGCACCTGGCGCACCATCAGCGGCCAGTTCGATCGCGTGAACAAATTCTCTTTGCATGACCTTTATATAGATCGCCAGGAAAGCAAAGAAATCACAGTGATAGTGGATCGAAAAGACGAACGCAATCGCTCGCATCAATCGACCATTTCCATCCTCGAACGGATGAATGATGTTGACTGTCAACAGCAGCGCATACAGCCGAACGATTGGCGCCATTTTTTCAGTGGCACCAATAATTCGAGACAGATGTGATTGAACATCGATATGTGCTGCAACGAAGCTCTGAGGTACATCCCTCGGACCGACCCATATTCGCCCGACCCGAAATCCGGCACGTTCCACAGCACCACTGGAAAATCTAGCGTGAATGAAGAGAAGTGAACGAGCGTGCATACTCAGGATGTTGCACTTTCCTGCAGACTTAAGGTATTCAGCACCTCGGCGGCAGCGCAGGAAATGATCATCTGCAGAACGACAGCTCGGACAAAACCGCATTCGACATGAAAGCACACGAGCGAACAGCTCTCTCAGGCGTCGACTCGAGCAATGATCAGGAGCATTCTCCGGCAGTGCAAATTTACAATCCTGCAACCCTGCTATGGACGACTCCGGCAATCCGTACCTGACCTTCATTTCCGCCTTCCATGGGGAACCACACCGGTCACTTATATCGAACAGAAAATTACTTGTCCATCTCAAAAAAGAAACGGCCGGGTTTCCCCGGCCGTTTCCACTTACTGCTTCAAGCTCTGATGGATCAGAACTCGTAACGCAGGGTCAGCATTGCAGACCAACGCGAAACGACGCGTGACGGGTAGCCCGAGCTGAAATCGTACTCACGCAGTTCCTGCGGCGAGTTGCGACCCAGATCGTACTCGTACGAACCATCGGCCTTGACCTTGCCAGTGGTCAGGTAGCGAGTGTCGAAGTCAGACGCGTTGCGGGTCCGACCCCAGCTCTTGTCCAGCATGTTCAGGAAATTGTAGATATCCAGGCGCAGGATCGACTTGTGCTCCTTGAAGAAGCCCGGGAGTTCCTGCTGAATGGCCACATCCAGCTGATTGACCCACGGATTGCGGGCACCATTGCGCTCGGCGACCGAACCGCGACGCGCTGCCAGGTAGGGATTTTCGTCGATGCGGCGCTGGAACTCGGCGATCTCGGCGGCGGTTGCAGCGCGATTACCCTTCACGTATGAAACGTTGGCGTCATTCAGCAACGGAATATACGCCGGATCCTGGAAGATGCCGTCACCGTTCAAGTCACCATCAACCAGCCAAGTGTAAGGCAGGCCGTTGCGACCAGTGTAGAAGCCGGTAATGCTGGTCTTGTAGTTGCCGAAGAACGCGTGCTCCCAACCCAGCGACAGCTTGATCTGATTGCGGATCTCGCGGGTGGCGGTGCCAGCATACTCCTCGTTCGGGTTCAAGCGCGAAACGAACTGGTAGCTCGACCAAGCCTGCGAACTGGTGTCCGAACCCACTTCTGTTGCCTTGGTGTAGGTATAGGACAGGTTGCCGTACCAGCCATTTGCCATCGGCTTGTCCAGCGAGAAGGTGACTGCAGTGGAACTGCCCTTGTTGGAGTTGGTCAGGTAGGTCGAGTTGGTGGTGTAACCCGGCTTGCTACCATTGTTCTTAACGCCGCCCGGAGTGACCCAGTAGCTGTCACGACCGTCGAACAGCTGGCCGTTCGGCGTTCCGATATTCAGAGCGTTGTAGAACACTGCATCCTTGTTCTTCAGGTACTGCACTTCGACAGTGCCCACCAGCCCCATCCACGGCAGCTCATGATCGTAGCCCAGGCTAGCCTTCCAGACGGTCGGCAGTTTGAAGTCCGGATCAATGGAATCCATCTGCGCATTGGTCGGCGCGGCTGCACCGCTCGGGAACGGCTGGTTGAATGCATCCGGGCTGAACGCGTACTGGCCGTTGTTCGGAACACAGCCGCGAACCACGGTGTTGCCATAGGCGCAGAACGAAGCCGAGGTCATGCCGTTGTTCTGGTACGGATTGGCAAGCCAGACGAACGGCGGGACTGACTGGAACAGGCCCACGCCACCGCGCAGCTGCGAGTAGCGCTCGGTATCGAAGGTGTAGTTGAACGAGAAGCGCGGCATGATCACCTTATTGCTGCTGCCGAGCTTGTAGTCATTTCGGAAGCCGAAGGTTTCCTCGAAGCCCGGCTTGCGCGGCGGCGCCTTGTCGGCCTTCGGGATATTGGCGCGCACACCATAGGTGATCGACAGGTTGTTATTTACCTGCCAAGTATCCTGCAGGTACGGGCTGAACATGGTGAAACCAATCGCAGCTGCAGTGTCGGCTTCGGAGTACCCACCGATCGGGCGGCGCACATCGTAGCGGTAGTACTTGCCTGCTTCGAAGTCAGCGATGCTGTCAAAGGTATACACGCCGTGCAGATCTCGGCCATACAGATTCAACGCGTCGGTATCTTCATAGTCGAAACCACCCTTGATAGTGTGATCGCCAGCGTAGTAGGTACCAAAGATCGAGGCGGTCTTCTTCTTGGTGTTGATCGCATTCTCGTGTCGGTTGCGATCTTCACCCAGGCGCACACCGTTGCTCGAGCCAGACTGGGTGCTGGCCACACCCACATTGATGGTCGGCAGGTTCTGCGAAGCTCCCGAGACCTGTTCGAACTTCTGGTAGCTGAACTTGGCCTCCGTGGTGAAGTTGTCGGTCCAATCACTGAACAGCTGCAGTGCAGTGTTCTTGGTCTCGCTGGTCTTGGTGAACCAACGACTGGTAAGAATCACAGAATTTGCGTTGCTGTCGTACGGCTGCGGCAGCGACTCCTCAGTCTGCTGGTAGGTCAGGCTGGCGCGATGTGAGTCGTTGATGTTCCAGTCGATTTTGCCCAGATAGCGCTTGTTGGTCAGATTCACGCCACCGGCTGCACCATAGGTACCCGGGTCGATCCCGTACTTGTTCTTGGAAATGTCGATGACCCGGTCGATCTCCGCGCGGGTCACCGCACCAGTGCTCAGACCGTCGGAAGACGCCGCGCCACCGAAATCGGTGATTTCCTGTTCTTCATACGACCCAAAGAAGAACAGGCGATCCTTCAGGATCGGACCGCCCAGGGTGAAGCCCTTGGTGGTGTCCTTGCCGAAAGCATCGTAGTCCTCGCCGTTGCGCTTGCCCACCATGCTGTCGGCCTTCTTGTACACGTAGTACGCCGAGCCGTGGAACTCATTGGTACCAGACTTGGTGACCGCATTGATCGCGGCGCCGACCACGTCCTGAGACACGTCATAGTCGCTGACTTTGATGTCGTAGGCAGCAATCGTGTCCACCGAAATCGGCGAGCCGGTGTACGGCATGCCGTTGGCGTTGAGGCCGAATGGGTCACCCTGAGACAGGCCGTCGACCGAGATTTTGTTGTAGCGGTTGTTGATACCCGCGACCGAGATTGCGCCGGTGGCCTGGTCAGTCACGCTGATGCGCGGATCCAGACGAGCGACGTCATCCAACGAACGATTGCCCTTCGGCGCCAGCTCCAGCTTGCGGCCGTCAACCGAGGTACCCACGCCCTTGTTTTCCGAGCTGAAGACGCTTGAACCGGCAGTGGCAACAACGTTCACGGCATCCAGGTTCGTTGCAGCCAGATCACCGCCCAGGTTGGCGTTGACCGTGTTGACCTGGTTCAGGTTCAGGAAGACTCCCTCTTCGGTCTTGGTCCCTGCACCCGGCTTGGTGATGGTGATGGTATACGGGCCACCCACGCGCAAGCCGCGCGCGGTGTAGCGACCCGACGCATCGGTGGTGGCACGCGAAACGGTGCCCGACTCGGTGTGGGTGATGGTGACTTCAGCGCCGACCACAGGCTGGCCTGCGGCGGACATCACCTGGCCGCCGACACCGGCAGAGGTGCTCTGGGCGAAGGCGGGAGCGGCGGCGAGCGCAGCCACGAGACCAAGGGTGAGCTTGGACATCCGGAGTGGGTGGGTCATTTTTCGGTAGCCTCGATGCGAGTTGGCGATGGCGGAAAAAAAGCGCATCCAAACAGCCCTGCGGGTGGCTGGTCGGACATTTATCTGGGGTTCCCTACCGCTTGGCTGAAGGAAGCCACAACGGTTAACACTAGATTAACACGCTACGCCATCAATGTGACGGTTGTGCGACAAACGGCACCCGATCGCAACGCAATCGTGACGGGTTCTTCACTCCGCCTTTCCCCGGCGCTCACTCGGCCGGGGACGCCCCGCTGGCATCGAGAATCCGGCCGCGCCAGGTGGCGCCAGCACCGGACAACAGGGTCACGGCCGCAGCGGCGGCGGCCTCCGGGCCTTGGGCGGCCGGGTCCTGGTCGACGGAATACGCCCGGGCCCGCAGGGCTGTGCGCAGCGGGCCGGGGTACAGGCCACTGACCCGTATCGGGCTGCGGCCGAGTTCGTCATGCAGGCTGGCGATCAGGCCACGCAGGCCATGCTGGGCCACACCGTAACCGCCCCAGTAAGCCTGCCCGACCCGGTCGGGGGCATCGACCGCAAACACCAGCGCCGCATCTTCGCGCTGCCGCAGCAGTGGCAGGCAGGCCTGGGCCAGCCAGGCCGGCGCGGTCAAGGTAACGTGCACCGCACGGGCGAAACTGGCCGGGTCGGCCAGCTCGAACGGGGTCAGGCCCGGGAAGTGGGCGGCACAGACCAGCAGGCCGTCCAGCCGCCCCAGCTCGCGCTGCAGGGCCTGGGCCAGCTCGGCATAGTCATCGGGGCCGGCGCCTTCCAGGTCCAGCGGGTACAGCAGGGGTTCCGGGCCGACAGCCTGCACCTGGGCGTAGACACGGTCCAGGCGCCGCGGCTTGCGGCCCAGCAGGACCACGGTGGCACCGGCCGCTGCGGCCGCAACGGCCGCCGCACTGCCCAAGCCACCGCCAGCGCCTGCAACCAGCACCACGCGATCCTGCAACGGGCGGCCATCGAGCGCCCCGTCGGTCGGTGACGTCGATGGCCAGGCACTCATCCCTGGGTCGCCTCTTCGACGATGCGCTTGAGCTCGCCGGCTTCGAACAGCTCCAGCACGATGTCACAGCCGCCGATCAATTCACCGTTGATGAACAGCTGCGGGAAGGTCGGCAGGTTGGAAAAGCGCGGCAGGTTGGCGCGGATCTCGGGCTCTTCCAGCACGTTGACGGTGCGCAGGGTGACCGCGCCGGCCGCCATCAATGCCTGTACGGCGCGGCTGGAGAAGCCGCACATCGGGTATTGCGGGGTGCCCTTCATGAACAGCACGAGTGGGTAACGATCGACCTCGGCCTGGATTTGCTGCATTACCGCCACAACCACACTCCTTGCTTCGCCGGACAAACCGACCGTGATGGTCGGCTAGACTGCCCACGGTAGCCGCCATTGTAAGCGGATGGAACCGGCTGCCGCCGCCCCCTGGCCACGAACCTGTCCATGCCTGTCGAATTGCCTGCCCTGCCCTACCTCTCCGGCTCCCTGCAGCCGCACCTGTCCGCACAGACCGTGGAACTGCATCACGGCCGCCACCATCGCGCCTACGTGGATGCCGTCAACGCCGGCATCCTCGGCACCGAGTGGGAGGAAGCGTCGCTGGAGGAGATCGTCCGCCACGCCCAGGGCACGCTGTTCGATGCCGCTGCACAGGCCTGGAATCACAGCTTCTACTGGCAGTGCCTGCGCCCGCGCGGCGGCGGTGAGCCGCAGGGGCGGCTGGGCGAGCTGGTCAAGCGCCAGTTCGGCGACGTGCAGCGCCTGCGCGAGGAATTCAACCGCACCGCACTGGGCCTGTTCGGCTCGGGTTGGGTGTGGCTGGTGCAGCATCCGGGCGGGCAGCTGGGCCTGCAGGCCACCCGAAACGCCGGCACGCCATTGACCGGCGAAAGCACCCCACTGCTGTGCTGCGACGTCTGGGAGCACGCCTACTACACGGACTACCAGAATGATCGCGCGCGCTACCTGGACGCGTTCTGGCAGATGGTCAACTGGGAATTCGCCGAAAGCCAGCTGCGCTGAGGCAGCGGCTCCGCCACGGGGTAGTGCCGGCCGCTGGCCGGCATCCCCATACGCGCACGACCATACCCGATCCGCCCGCCAGCGGCCGGCACTACCGGGAAACAGTACAGAGCTTCACGCGCTCTCGTGCGCGGCCACCGCGTCCATCACCCGTGCCGAGTACACCAGCGCGGCGCCTGCATTGAGCGACACGGCCACGCCCAGCGCCTCGGCGATTTCCTCGCGGCTGGCGCCGTGCTTCAGCGCTGCATCCACATGCACGGTGATGCAGCCGTCGCAGCGGGTGGTCACTGCCACGGCCAGCGCGATCAGCTCGCGGGTCTTGGCATCCAGGTGGTTGGTCTGCGCGCCGGCATTGGCCAGGGTGGCATAGCCCTTGACCGTATCCGGCGAGAGCTTGCCGATCTCGCCGATGCGGCCCTTCAGTTCCTTGCGGTAGGCATTCCAGTCGAGCATGGTCGTGACTCCTGTGAAAGGAGCTCCACGCTACCACCGGGAATGTTGCGCCGATGCCTGCACCGGCGCGCCACATCGTTGCATTGCCGGCCAGCGGCCGGCGCTACCGGGTTCAGCGGTTGCGCAGCGCGTGTACCGCCGGCGCCACCTGGGCCTGGCGACCCAGCTCCAGACCCACCTGGTCCAGTGCATCGGCCAGTGCATCAGCAGCATCATCGCGCAGCGTGGCATGACCGACCTTGCGGCCCTCACGCGGCTCCTTGCCGTAGTCGTGCCAGTGGCCGCTGGCCTGGGCCAGCACCGGCGCCGGGTCCGGCATCGCGCCCAGCCAGTTCAGCATGCAGGCATGGCCGAGCATGCGGGTGCTGCCCAGCGGCAGGCCCAGCACGGCGCGCAGGTGATTCTCGAACTGCGAGGTCTCGCTGCCTTCGATGGTCCAGTGGCCGGAGTTGTGCACGCGCGGCGCCATCTCGTTGGCCAACAGCTCGCCATCGCGGCAGAACAGCTCCAGCGCGAACACGCCGACATACTGCAGGTGCTCGGCGACGCGACGGGCATAGCCGATCGCGGCCTCGTGCTCGGCGGCCGACAACACGGCCGGCGCCACGCTGGCCGACAGCACGCCGTCGACGTGCCAGTTGCCGGTGACCGGCCAGGCCTCGAAGCTGCCATCGCGGCCACGCACGGCAACCACGCTGACCTCCCGCTGGAAGGCCACGAAGCCTTCCAGGATCAGACCAGTACGCTCGACCTGCGCACCCAGCGCATCCCATGCGGCATCGATGTCGGCCTCGCTACGCAGGCGGAACTGACCCTTGCCGTCGTAACCGAGGCGGCGGGTCTTGAGGATGCACGGCAGACCGAACTCGGCAGCCTTCGCGGCCAACTCGTCACGGCTGCGGATGTCAGCGAAGGCCGGCAGCGGAATGCCCAGCTGCTGAAACAGGGTCTTCTCGCTCAACCGGTCCTGGGCCACGGCCAGTGCGGCCGGCGGCGGGTAGACCGGCACGCGGTCGGCCAGGAACTGCGCGCTGTCGGCCGGCACGTTCTCGAAATCGAACGTGACCACGTCGACCTTGGCCGCGAAATCCGCCAACGCCTGGCGGTCATCAAAGGCACCGACGGTGAGCGGCGCCAGCGGGCCGCTGCAGGCGTCGGCTGCGGGGTCGTACAGTTCGAAGCGCAATCCCAGCGGCGCACCGGCCAGTACCATCATGCGGGCGAGCTGGCCGCCACCCAGGATGCCTACGGTCAGGCTCATTGGCGCGGATCGTCGTGGGCCATCACGTCTTCGGTCTGGCGTGCGCGGAACGCGTCGAGCGCCTGGCCGATCGCCGGCTGGTCACTGGCCAGCATTGCGGCGGCGAACAGCGCGGCGTTGGAGGCGCCGGCATTGCCGATGGCGAAGGTGGCGACCGGGATGCCGGCTGGCATCTGCACGATCGACAGCAGCGAATCCATGCCGTTGAGGGCCTTGGACTGCACCGGCACGCCCAGCACCGGCACGGCGGTCTTGGCGGCGATCATGCCCGGCAGGTGCGCGGCCCCGCCGGCACCGGCGATGATCGCGCGCAGGCCACGCGGGCCCGCCTGCTCGGCGTAACTGAACAACACATCCGGCGTCCGATGCGCGGACACTACCTTCACTTCGAACGGAACACCCAGAGCTTCAAGCTTCTGGGCGGCGTGCTGCATGGTTTCCCAGTCGGAACGGGAACCCATGACGATGCCGACAAGCGGCGCGATCGGGTTGGGGGTCATTGGCCGTCACCTGCCTTAAAGACGTATTCTAGCCATCTTCCACGCAAGACGAAGAACCATGGATCGCAAGCTGCTCGACCTGCTGGTGTCGCCGGACACCCGCCAGCCCCTGTCCCTGCTGGATGGCAAGGGCCTGGAAGCCCTCAACAAGGCCATTTCCACCGGCGCGGTGAACAAGGCCGATGGCAACCCGCTGGCGCAGCCGCTGCGCGAAGCGCTGGTCACCCGCGACCGCAAGCAGGTGTTCCGCGTTGACGACGGCATCCCGGTGCTGCTGGCCGAGGAAGCCATCCCGACCGCCCAGATCGCCGACTTCCCGGCCGCATGAGCGCGCTGCCGACGCCGGATGCGGCCGTTGTCGCCGCCGATGTCGCGCGTGCGCTGGCCGAGGACCTGGGCAGCGGCGACGTCACCGCCGCCCTGCTGCCCGACCAGGCCGACAGCGCCTACCTGCTGTGCAAGCAGGACGGGGTGATCGCCGGCCGCCCCTGGTTCGACGCCACCCACCGCGCACTCGATCCGGACGTGCGCATCGAATGGCATGTCTCCGAGGGCGACATGGTCACCGCCGGCACCGTACTGGCGCTGCTGCACGGGCGCAGCCGCAGCCTGGTGAGCGCCGAGCGCACTTCGCTGAACTTCCTGCAGACGCTGTCCGGCACCGCCACGACCACCGCGCGCTACGTGGCGGCCGTGGCCGGCACCGGCACGCGCATCCTCGACACCCGCAAGACCCTGCCCGGCCTGCGCCTGGCGCAGAAGTACGCGGTGCGCTGCGGCGGTGGAGAGAACCATCGTTTCGGCCTGTACGACACGGTGATGCTGAAGGAGAACCACATCCGCGCTGCCGGTTCACTGGCCGCAGCCGTGGCTGCCGCACGCCGGCAATGGCCTGGGTTGCCGCTGGTGGTCGAGGTCGAGGATCTTGCGCAGCTGCGCCAGGCGCTGGAAGCTGGTTGCGAACGCATCCTGCTGGATGACTTCAGCCCCGACCTGCGCCGCGAGGCGGTGCGCATCACGGCGGGCCGCATTCCGCTGGAAGTCTCCGGCAGCGTGGGCCTGGGTGGCCTGCGTTCGATCGCCGAGGACGGCGTCGACTGCATCTCCATTGGCGGCCTGACCAAGCACGTGCAGGCGATTGATCTGTCGCTGAAGCTGGGCCCGCCGCCGGGCTGAGGCCTGACCCGGTTCTCACACCCGGCGTTCACGACAGCGCTGCGACGCTGCGGTCATCCCCCACAGGAGCCGCGCATGCGCCGGATGCTCTTGCCTGCCTGCCTGCTGCTGGCCGCAGCCCCCTTTTCCGCAGCGGCCGCCGAAGCCTGCGATGTGCCGCCCCGCTTCGGCCTGAGCCCGTTGGCGGTGGCCATCCGCAATACCGCCTGCAACGAGCACCGGCTGTGGTTCCGGCCCTTCATTGATCGCGATGGCCGCGCCGCCAGCCTCAGTGTCACCGAGGCCGAAAGCGATCACCTGGCCGACAACGGCCTGATCGCCTGGCAGCGCGTGGCCGGCTACTGGCGCAACAGCGGCACGCTCAACGCAATGGGCAGCATCGCCGGCGCCAGCAGCTGCCTGGCACCGCTGGGCACGCGCTACACCGACAGCGACTGCCGCGCCTTCCTGGTCGACAACCCGTGGTCGGCCGCGTTCATTTCCTGGGTGATGGTGCAGTCCGGCGTTCCCGGCTTCAACACCTCGCCACGCCACATCGACTACATCCGTGCCGCGTACCAGGGCGGCCCCTCGGGCGTGCCGTACCGGTTGGTCGATCCCGCGACCGCAAAGCCCGCACCGGGCGACCTGCTGTGCTTCCTGCGCGACCGCAGCACCACGCTCAGCTACAGCGGGCTGGTGCAGGCACTGGGCAATGGCTCGGTGGGCCACTGGAAATCACATTGCGAAGTGGTGGTAGCGGCCAATCTTGGCGGCGACCAGACCCTGTACCTGGTCGGTGGCAACGTGATGAACACCGTGGCGATGCGGTTGCTGCCGCTGGACCGCACCGGGCTGATCAAGCTGCCGCCCGCGCGCGAACGCAACAGCACCGGCATCGACCCCAGCTGCACGCCGGGCCGCGAGGACGAATGCAGCTTCAACCGGCAGGACTGGGCAGCGCTGCTGCAGTTGACCGCCACATCACCGCTGGTGATGCCCTCTCCCACTGCGACGCCGATGCAGCCCGCCCCGACACCGCAACCGGTCATCGTGCCCGCGCAACCGGTATCCAGCGAACCGCAGCCGCGGCGGTGAATCCAGCGCTTGATCCAGCGCACGTTCGCCGCCATCTTTGCGGAATCGACCTCTGACGGCTGACGCCATGCCCACCCTGCTGCTGTTGCTGATTGCCGGCGGAATCATCTACTTCTTCTGGAACGCTGCGCGTTCGGCCGCCGAGCGCGCGGTCGAGCTGGGACGCAATGCCTGCCGCGCAGCCGACGTGCAATGGCTGGACCAGGCGGTGCATGCCACCGGCCTGCGCCTGTCGCGCGGCGAGGATGGCCGGCTCGGTTTCGAGCGCACGTTCAAGTTCGAGTATTCCTACGATGGCATCGATCGCCACGTGGGCCGCATGGTGCTGCGCGGCGACCAGTTGATCTCGTTCACTGGCCCGGGCGCGGCGCGGATCAGCCAGATCCGGCCGGATGCGGAGGATGCCGAGGATGTCTAAGGGCTTTGAGTGCCGACCAACGGTCGGCACCCACCGGTAAATCCTGTAAAGGAAAACGCCGCCCGTCGGGGCGGCGTCAGAGGGATTACTTGACCACGCGCAGGTTCGGGCGACCCTTGGGCGGCGGACTGGCCGGCGGGGTATCGTCCGGCGGCGTGCCTTCCTCATGCAGCAGTTCGTCGCTGGTCGGCGCAGTTTCGCTGCCCGGAATGTCATCCGGCAGTGCCATGCCCTGCCCGGTCTCGCGGGCGTAGACGGCCAGCACGGCGCTGATCGGCACCTGCACCGGGTAGCTGGTGCCGGAGAAGCGCGCCGAGAAGCTCACCATCTCGTTGTCGATCATCAGCCGCACGACAGCGCGTTCGGCGATGTTGAGCACAACCCGGCCATCCTTGACCGCCGAAGGCGGGACCTGCACGCCGGGGACGCCGGCGTCGACCAGGATGTGCGGGGTCAGCTGGTTGTCGTTGATCCATTCCACCAGCGCCCGCAGCAGGTACGGGCGGTGGCTGGTCATGTGGAAGAAGTCTTCGGTCATGCGTGAAGTGTACGCGCCCGGCGCCCCGCCGGGGCGGATCGCCTGCACGCCGGTCGGCGTGCAGACGGGTAAAGCAAGACGGGATCAGCCCGGCAGATCGCGCAGCTTCTTTTCCTGGTCGGTCAGGCTGCGGACAAATCCCGGATGGCGGAAGATGCGGTTGCCGTAGTCTTCAATCGCCTTGCCGTCCTTCGGCAGCGGCACATCCAGCGACTGCAGGCGCCAGATGATCGGCGCCATCGCGCAGTCGGCCAGGCTCATTTCCGGGTTGAGGAAGAACTTGCTGGCCTTGAACAGTGGCAACGAGGCCGTCAGCAGTTCTTTCAGGCGCTTGCGACCGGCCTCGGCCTGGGTCTTGTTGCCCAGCTGGATGGCCTGCACCTGCGGCACCCAGTCGTGCTCGATGCGCAGCATGGCCAATCGGATGCGGGCACGCGACAGCGGATCGACCGGCATCAGCGGCGGATGCGGGTAGCGCTCATCGAGGTATTCGCTGACCACCGACGCGGCGTAAAGCACCAGTTCGCGTTCGACCAGGGTCGGCACCGAGTGGTACGGATTGAGGTCGATCAGGTCTTCAGGCGGGTTCTGCGGATCGACCGGAACGAAGTCGAACGTGACCCCTTTCGCCGCCAGCACCAGACGTACACGGTGGCACAGCACATCGTCGTTCGAGGAAAACAGCGTCAGTGTATTGCGCATGCGTACGCTCGCCGCCATCAAAGGCTCTCCCACGACAGGAGACCGCCTGCCGCATCGGCGCCGCCGGCACCGTGCCAGCGATCGACTCCTCCCCGAGTGTGCAACCGACCATCACAAAAGCCAATAGGCCCGTGTGATGGCCGGCGGCAGATTCAGTGAACGTCCTTCCAGTATTCCTTCTTCAGCAGGTACAGCAGGAAGGTCAGCAGGGCCAGGAACAGGATCACCCACACGCCCAGCTGCTGGCGCTTGAGCGCGGCCGGTTCGCCGGCGTATTCGAGGAAGTTGGTGATGTCACGCACGGCCTGGTCGTACTGTCCGGCATCGACGTTGCCTGGCGTTTCCAGGCGCAGGCCGGTCACCGGCGGGTCCATGCCCGGCGCCTCCGGCTTGCCATGCACGGCATGCTGCAGGCCCTGCATTTCCCACAGCGGGTTGGGCATGGACGCGTTGGCGAACAGCGCGTTGTTCCAGCCCAGCGGCCGGCTGCTGTCCAGGTAGAACGACTTGAGGTAGGTGTAGACCCAGTCACTGCCGCGCACGCGCGCGATCAGGCTGAGGTCCGGCGGCATCTTGCCGAACCACTTCTCGGCATTCTCCTTGGGCATCGCCACCGGAATCGGGTCACCGATCGCCGAGCCGGTGAAGTTGAGGTTGTTCATCACCTCTTCCTCGGTCAGGCCCAGATCCTGCGCCATCCGCGAATAGCGCAGGTACTTCAGCGCATGGCAGCCGGAGCAGTAGTTCATGTACAGCTGCGCGCCGCGCTGCAGCGAGGCACGGTCACCGAGATCGTTGCCGGCCTGCAGCAGCTTGGTGCCGCCCTCGGCGGCGGAGGCCAGGAAACTGCCCAGCATCAGGGCGGCCGTCAGGGCCAGCCGGACCATCCAGCGTTCAGTCATGGGTGGTCACCCTCTCCGGTACCGGCTTGGTCCTGTCCAACCTTGTCCATAGCGGCATGGTGATGAAGAACGCGAAGTACAGGAAGGTCAGTACCCGCCCGATGTAGGTCTCGTGCACGTCGGTGCCTGGGCCGGAACCGATCACGCCCAGCCAGACGAAGCACACCGCCAGTACGCCCAGCATCACCTTCGAGATCCAGCCGCGGTAGCGCACCGATTTCACCTTCGCCTTGTCCAGCCACGGCACCAGGAACAGGATCGCGATGGCCGAGAACATCACCAGCACGCCGCCCAGCTTGTTCGGCACCACGCGCAACATCGCGTAGTACGGCGTGTAGTACCAGACCGGCTTGATGTGCTCCGGGGTCACCAGGCGGTTGGCCTCGGTGAAGTTGTCGTGCTCCAGGAACAGGCCGCCGAAACCGGGCGCGAAGAAGATGATGAAGGCGGCGATGATCAGCAGGAAACCGGCGCCGACGCCATCCTTGAGCGTGTAGTACGGGTGGAACGGGATACCGTCAGCCGGGGCGTTCGGCGACCAGCGGTTGCCCTTCGGCCCCTTCTTGATCTCCACGCCATCGGGATTGTTCGAACCCACTTCGTGCAGCGCGCCCAGGTGCAGCACCACCAGCAGCAACAGCACCAGCGGCAATGCGATGACATGCAGCGCGAAGAAGCGGTTGAGCGTGGCGTCACTGGGCAGGTAGTCGCCCATGATCCATTCGGTCAGGCCGTTGCCGATCACCGGTATCGCGCCGAACAGCGAGATGATCACCTTGGCGCCCCAGAACGACATCTGGCCCCACGGCAGCACGTAGCCCATGAACGCTTCGGCCATCAGCACCAGGTAGATCAGCATGCCCAGGATCCACACCAGCTCGCGCGGCTTCTGGTAACTGCCGTACAGCAGGCCGCGGAACATGTGCAGGTAGACCACGATGAAGAACAGCGAGGCCCCGGTGGAGTGCATGTAGCGGATCAGCCAGCCCCACTCCACATCACGCATGATGTATTCGATGGAACCGAACGCCTCGGCGGCGTTGGTCTTGTAGTGCATCGTCAGGAAGATGCCGGTGACGATCTGGTTGACCAGCACCAGCAGCGCCAGCGAACCGAAGTAGTACCAGATGTTGAAGTTCTTCGGCGCGTAGTACTCGCTGACGTGCTTGCGGTACACCGGCATCAGGCCCGGTGCCCGGGCATTGACCCAGTCGGCCACGCCGCTGGCGGTACGGCTGAGGATATTGGCCATCAGGCAGCCCCCTGCGGATCGACACCGATGATGATGGTGTTGTCGTCCTGGTAGTGGTGCGCGGGCACCTTCAGGTTGATCGGCGCCGGCACGTCCTTGAAGACGCGGCCGGACATGTCGAAGCGCGACTTGTGGCAGGGGCAGAAGTAACCGCCCTTCCACTGCGGGTCGTAGGGTTCAGGCCGGATCTCGGCGACCATTTCCGGCGAGCAGCCCAGGTGCGTGCACAGGCCGACCAGCACGGAGATGTCCGGCTTGATCGAGCGCAGCTCGGGGTTCTGCTTCAGCACGTACTCCGGCTGCTGGTCCTTCTCGCCGGACTCGGGGTCCTTGAGACGGCCGTCCAGCCCGTGCAGCGCATCGAGGATCGCCTTGGACCGTTTGACGATCCAGATCGGCTGGCCACGCCATTCCACGATCAGGCGTTGGCCTTCCTGCAGGGCGCTGATGTCGGCCACCACCGGTGCGCCGGCAAGCTTGGCGCGGGCACTGGGGTTCCAGGATTTGATGAAAGGAACTGCGGTGAATCCGACGCCGACGGCGCCCACCACGGCTGTGGTGGCAGAAAGAAAACGCCGACGTCCGGTGTTGACTGGATCGTGTACCCCATCGTTGGCCATCCGGCACTCCGATATTGATTAGGTAGCTTTAAGGCTGCCAGCGGATCCGGTGGGGGCCAGAGCCGCATTGAATCACGGTCGAGTGTAGCGGAACCGTCGCGCGCCACACAACGCATTGCAACAACATTGATTGCGGGCTTGCCGGCCAGCGGCCGGTCGGTACCGGCCATTGCCCAGGGGTTGCCGGCCAGCGGCCGGCACTACTGGTGCGTCAATGCGGTGCGGTAACGCTCGGCCAGCTGCCCGACCCGGCGCACGTAGTACTGGGTTTCGCTGTAGGGCGGTACGCCACCGTGGCGGTCGACCGCGCCTTCGCCAGCGTTGTAGCCAGCTGCGGCAAGGGTCAGATCGCCATTGAAGCGCTTCAACAACCACGCAAGATACTGTACGCCGCCGCGGATGTTCTGCCCGGCATCGTAGGAGTCACTGACACCGAAGCGCGCGGCGGTTGGCGGCATCAGCTGCATCAGGCCCTGCGCACCGGCACGGCTGAGCGCGGTCGGGTTGTAGGCCGACTCGGCATGGATGATGGCCCGCACCACCGCCTCTTCCACGCCGAACTCGCGCGCGGCCGAGCTGATCTCGCCCTGGAAAGCCGTGGTGTTCAGGCGCACCGTGCCGAAGTCCACGCGTGGATTGACCCCGCACGCGTAGCAGCGCTCCATGAAGCTGTAGCGGATGGTCCGCACCGGGCCGAGGTTGGCCACCTGGGTCGGGCGCGCACTGGTGTAGTGGCGCACGCCGTCCTTCATGAAGGAATAGACCTGGCCGCTGACCATGCGTCCGGCGCGCAGGGCGACCGGCTGTGCTGGAGCAGCTGCGGGTGCGGATGCGGGTACGGACGCAGGTGCGACCGTTGCCGGCGTTGCGGCGCTGGCGGCAACGGCCACCGGATTGCGTTCAATGCTGGCCACCGCGGTCGGCGTCGGCCTTGGCGCGGCCACCACCGGGCGCGGCGCCGGACGGGTGTCGCGGCTGTAGCTGATGGTGCTGCAGCGCGCACCGGCCACCCGCTTGCTCACATAACTGGTGACGCCGTCAGGGCCCTGGCACTTGTACAGGGTTCCGGCGCTGGCCGGCGCAGCGGTCAGCGCAGCGATGATGATCGCCGTTGTCCCCAGTATCCCCTTCATGGCGGCGAGTGTCCCAGCTTCGTCGGGGCTTGCCAAGCGATGTGGCTCAGCCTGTGACCGGCGGCACAGCCAGCACCTGGCCCAGCCCGGCCAGGCGCTGGGCCAGTTCGTCGCGCAGGCCTGGCGGCGTGGTCCACAGCGCCACCGGCACGCGGTCCAGGCTCAGGATCTGCGCCAGCATCATGCCCCGGCTCTCAGCACCCATGCGCAGCAGGCAGTGCTCGGCGCCGTCCGCCTCCAGCACCCCGCACCAGGGCGGAATGCGCCCTTCCAGCTCGGCGCGGCTGCCGGCCAGGCGCAGGATCGCCTGCAGCGCGAACGGGGCCTGGCTGACTGCCTGCCGCACCATTACATCCGGCGGTGCCGGGGTGCGTCGGTGCATGCCCGGCTCGGAGCACTCACGCACCGCGCCCATCCGGTCCACGCGCAGGGTGCGCCAGTCCTGCCGGCCCAGATCCCAGGCCAGCAGGTACCAGCGCCGCCCGTAGTTGACCAGGTGCTGGGCCTCGACCTCGCGCTGGGTGACGGCCTCCTGTGCGCTGCGGTATTCGAAGGCCAGCCGTGACGCCTGCCGGCAGTACTGAGCCAGCCGCCCGAGCACGCGCGCATCGGTGGACGGAAGATCAGACAGGGTGGCCGTCGCTGCATGCACCTCGCCGGCCTGCTGGCGACGACGGGTCGGCACCAGCGGGTCGAGCTTGGACAACAGGCCGCGTGCGGTGTCGTCGATGCCGGCGACGGTCGCCGAGGCCGCGCGCAGGGCGATGGCCAGGGTGGTCGCCTCCTCCTCGTCCAGCAGCATCGGCAGCACCGGCGCCCCTGCCCCCAGCTGGTAGCCGCCGCCAACCCCGGACGAGGCCTGGACCGGATAGCCCAGTTCGCGCAGGCGCTCGATGTCACGGCGGATGCTGCGCCGGTCCACGCCCATGCGCTCGGCCAACTCGGCCCCGGACCACTGGCGACGGGCCTGCAGCAGGGCGATCAGGCGCAACAGTCGATGGGCGGTATGGCGCATGAAGGATCGAGGACAGAAGTCGTCCGCAATAGTGCCCCAGGATGAGCTCCAGTTCACCACCCACCGGAAGGAGCAATGCCATGACATCCCGCCAGATCACCCTGTACCACGCCGCCCGTTCACGCTCGAGCGGCGCCGTGGCCCTGCTCGAAGCGCTGGGTGCCGACTACCGCATGCAGGTGCTGGACCTGAAGGCCGGCGCCAACCTGGCCCCGGCCTATCTGGCCATCAACCCGATGGGCAAGGTGCCGGCCATCGTCCACAACGGCGCGCTGGTGACCGAGCAGGTAGCCATTTATCTGTACCTGGCCGACCTGTATCCGGAAGCTGGGCTGGCCCCGCCGATCGGCGACGCCCTGCGCGGCCCCTACCTGCGCTGGATGGCCTTCTACGGCGCCTGTTTCGAGCCGGCGATGATCGACAAGGCGATGCATCGCGAGCCGCCGCCGCGCCTGATGTCGCCCTACAACGACGCGGAGACGGTGCTGCAGGTGATCGAAGCCCAGCTGGCACAGGGGCCGTACCTGCTCGGCGAGACGATGAGCGCCGCCGACGTGCTGTGGGGCAATGCGCTGGCCTGGACCACCGCCTTTGGCCTGGTGCAGCCGGCGCCGGCAACGGCTGATTACATTGCACGGATGAGTGCGATGACCGCTTTCGACCGTTCGCGGCAGATCGATGCGGAGCTGGCAGCGGCCTGAGGCATGCCGACGGGCGCGGCCGGGCGCTACCGGGGGGGGGGCGGACCCGGAATTCCAGTAGATCCACGCCATGCGTGGATGACCCGCCCGCCGTGCCTGCGGGACGGAAAGCAGCCAGGCATGGCCTGGCTCTACTGGGCCGGCGCACGCGCTGGGATGCGGGTAGAATTGCCCGCTTTCCCGCCACCCGAATGGATTAAGCGCCATGACCGGGACGCCAGACGTCTTTCCGCCCGCCACGCCGGGCGGTACCCCGCTCGTTGCCCTGCCCACCGGTCCGCGCAAGCCCGACCAGGTGAAAGGCAAGCTGTACATCAAGACCCACGGTTGCCAGATGAACGAGTACGACTCGGCCAAGATGGCCGACGTGCTTGCCGCCAGCGATGGGCTGGAACTGACCGACAGCCCGGACGACGCCGACGTCATCCTGGTCAATACCTGCTCCATCCGCGAGAAAGCGCAGGAGAAGGTATTCAGCCAGCTGGGCGTATGGAAGGGCCTGAAGAACAAGGGCCGCGAGGTCATCATCGGCGTGGGCGGCTGCGTCGCTTCGCAGGAAGGCGAGGCAATCATCAAGCGCGCGCCGTTCGTCGACCTGGTGTTCGGCCCGCAGACCCTGCACCGCCTGCCGGAACTGATCCGTGCACGGCGCGAGCAGAAGCGCCCGCAGGTGGACATCAGCTTCCCCGAGATCGAGAAGTTCGACCGCCTGCCGGAACCGCGCGCCGAAGGCGCTTCGGCCTTCGTCTCGATCATGGAAGGCTGTTCCAAGTACTGCTCGTTCTGCGTGGTGCCCTACACCCGCGGTACCGAAGTCAGCCGCCCGTTCGAGGACGTGGTGGTGGAGGTGGCGCAGCTGGCTGCACAGGGCGTGCGTGAGATCAACCTGCTCGGCCAGAACGTCAATGCCTACCGCGGCCCGTATGGCGACGGCGAGTTCGCCGACCTCGGCCTGCTGATCCGCACCATCGCCGAGATCGACGGCGTCGGCCGCATCCGCTTCACCACCTCGCACCCGCTGGAGTTCAGCGATTCGCTGATCGACGCGTTCCGCGACGTGCCGCAGCTGGCCAACTTCCTGCACCTGCCGGTGCAGGCCGGCAGCGACCGCGTACTGTCGGCGATGAAGCGCGGCTACACCGCACTGGAATTCAAGTCGAAGATCCGCAAGCTGCGCGCGGTGCGCCCGGACATCTCGATCAGCTCGGACTTCATCGTCGGCTTCCCCGGCGAGACCGATGCCGATTTCGAGAAGACCATGAAGCTGATCGAGGACATCGGCTTCGACCACAGCTTCTCCTTCATCTATTCGCGTCGCCCGGGTACACCGGCTGCGGATCTGGAGGACACGATCAGCGATGCCGAGAAGCACGCGCGCCTGTCGCGCCTGCAGGAACGCATCAATGCGCACGCTGCCGGCATTTCCGAGAAGATGGTCGGTACCGTGCAGACGGTGCTGGTGGAAGGGCCCTCGCGGAAGAACCCGAACGAACTGACCGGCAAAACCGAGAACATGCGTTCGGTGAATTTCCCGGCGCCGGCACGATTGATCGGCCAGTTCGTGGACGTGGTGATCACCGAAGCGCTGACCAATTCGCTGCGCGCGCGGGTGGTGGCGGAATAAGGTTAGGGTGTGCCGACCAACGGTCGGCACCCACCGGAGTTGATGCCGGCCAGCAGCCGGCACTACCGGATGGCATTCCCTAATCCAGGCGCTTGCGGAAACGCAGGATCGCCAGGGTCATCATCACCACGATGAAGGCCAGCAGCGCCAGCGCATCGTGCCACAGCTCCCACAGCGAGGCGCCGCGCAGCATGATGCCGCGCACCAGGCGCAGGAAGTGGGTCAGCGGCAACACCTCGGCCAGCCACTGCACCGGCCGCGGCATGCCGGCGAACGGGAACATGAAGCCCGACAACAGGATCGACGGCAGGAACAGGAACAGCGTCATCTGCATCGCCTGGAACTGCGAGCGCGCGCGCGTGGAGATCAGCAGGCCCAGCGCCAGGTTGGCCAGCACCAGCAGCACCGCGGCCAGATAGATGTCCAGCAGGCTGCCGCGGATCGGCACCTGGAACAGCCAGGTGCCCAGCACCAATACCAGCGTGGTCTGCAGCAGACCGATAGCCGCATAGGGCAGCACCTTGCCGACCATCAGTTCGCTGCGCGACACCGGTGTGGCGATCAGCAGTTCCATGTTGCCGCGCTCGCGTTCGCGCACCACCGCTACGGCCGTGAACATCACCAGGGTCATGGTCAGGATCACCCCGATCAGGCCCGGCACGATGTTCACCGCCGAACGCCGCTGCGGGTTGTAGAAGCTGGTCACGCTGATCGGACCACCAGCGATGCTGCCTTCGCGCAGCGGCCGCGTGTTGCTGGTCGGACGCGTATCCAGCGGCACCTGTGCCAGCTGGATCGCTGCGCTCTGCACCACGGTGTCGCTGCCGTCGACCAGCACCTGTACCGCTTCGCGTCCATCGAAGCGACGACGCTCAAAGTCGGCCGGCACCACGATACCGACACTGATTTCGCCACGGCGCAGCGCCTGCATCAGCTGATCGGGCGTATAGGCTTCGCTGCGCGGCGTGATCACGCCGGTGGCAACCATGTCCTGCACCAGCGCGCGTGACGCCGCACTGTTGGCCTGGTCGGCGACACCGGCGTTGAGATGGCGCAGGTTGAGATTGATCGCGTAGCCGAACAGCAGCAGCTGCATCACCGGAATGCCGACGATCATCGCCAGCGTGATGCGGTCGCGGCGCAGCTGCCGCAGCTCCTTGAGCATGATCGCCCACAGGCGGCGCAGGTTCATGCCGCCGGCTCCCGGCCACGGCCGCGGGTGGCCGCCACGAACACGTCTTCCAGGTTCGGTGCCACCGCCTCGATGCGGGCCTGCGGATCGGCACCGGCCAGTGCACGGCGCAGCTCGGCAACATCTGCCATCTCCTCACTGCACAGCACGCGCAGCTGAGTGCCGATCTGCGCCACGCTCAGCACGCCAGGCAATGCGGCCAGCGCGCGGCTGGCCTGACGCGGTTGCACTGACGTGACCTGCAACGTGCGGCCTTGCAGCTGTGCACACAGTTCGTCCGGCGTGCCGTCGGCCACCAGTGCGCCACGATCGAGAATCGCCAGCCGGTGGCAGCGCTCGGCCTCGTCCATGTAATGGGTTGAAACCAGAACGGTGGTACCGGCGTCGGCCAGCTCGAACAAGGCCTCCCAGAAATCGCGGCGCGATTCCGGATCGACCGCACTGGTCGGCTCGTCCAGGAACAGCAGTTCCGGCCCATGTATCACCGCACCGGCCAGCGCCAGGCGCTGCTTCTGCCCACCACTGAGGGTGCCAGCCAGTTGTGGCTGGCGGTCCTGCAGCCGGTATTGCTGCAGCAGTTCGTCGACCCTCTGCCGGGCCTGTGCGCGCGGCAGGTCCTGGATGGCGGCGAGGAACTCCAAGTTCTCGCGCACCGACAGATCTTCATACAACGAGAAGCGCTGGGTCATGTAGCCGATGCGTCGGCGCAGCGCTTCGGCCTGCTCGGGAACCGCCAACCCCAGCACCTCGATCTGCCCTGCGCTGGGTTCCAGCAGGCCGCACAGCATGCGGATGGTGGTCGACTTGCCAGACCCGTTAGGGCCCAGAAAACCGTATACCTGTCCGCGCGGTACGGTCAGGTCGACGTTGTCCACGGCCAGCAGCTCGCCGAAGCGGCGGGTCAGGCCCTGCGCATGCACCGCGATGTCCGCACCGGTGTTCAGAAGCGCACCTGTACCGGAAGACCCGCTGGCAGTTTCTGCATGTCGCTGTTCCCGTCCACTTCAATCTCGGCCAGATAGCTCAGCCGTTCGACGTCATCGCCGGTCAGTGCGTAGTACGGCGTGAACGATGGTTCGCTACGGATCGCACGTACATGCCCCTTCAGCACGGTGTTGCCGCCTTCCAGCTGTATCTGCGCGGCCTGCCCGACCTTGACCTGCAGACGCAGCGGTTGCGGCAGGTAGACGCGCGCATAGGGGCGCTCGCCGACCAGCATCACTGCCAGCGGCGCACCGATCGGTGCCTGGTCACCCTGCCGGTAGGGCAATGCATCGACTACCCCGTCGCGCGGTGCACGCAACTGCAGCTTCTGCAGGTTCACGCTCTGTACCACCTGCTGTGCCCGTGCGGCATCGACGGCCGCCTGGCCCTGGGCGATATCCTGCACACGGCTGCCGTGCACCCGCTCCAGCCAGGCCTGCTCGGCAGCACGCACGCTGGCTTCGGCATTGCCGGCGGCGGCGCGTGCTCGATCCAGTTCAGCGGCGGCGATCAGGCGCTGCTGCGCCAACGGCTGGACCCGTCGGTAATAGGCACTTGCTTCGGCAGCCTGTGCGCGCAACGCGGCCAGTTGTGCCTGGGCCTGAGCGATCTGCTCCTGGCGTGGGCCGATCTGCAGTTCTTCCAGCTGCGCCTGCGCACGCGCCGTATCAGCCTGCGCTGCGGCGAACTGCGCGCCTCCCCGCGCCGGGTCCAGCTGCATCAGCACGGCCCCGGCCTTGACCTGCTGGCCCTCGCGCACCTCCACCGTGGCGATCACTTCGGCCGCCGGTGCCGGCACCGTGATCCGGTCCCACTCCAGCGTGCCCAGCGCAGTCGGCGTTGACTGCCCACACCCCACCAGCAGGCCGATGCCCGCCAGTCCGATTCCACGCATCCCGTTGCCGATGCCCATGCCATCCCCTCCTGCGACGGCGACACGGTGCCATGTGCCCCGTGCACCCTCAATGATTCCAATCAGCCCTGACGGTTTTTTCACCACGCGTGGGCAAGCCTTTTGCTGCAAGGCTCCGCACCACCTATCCACAGGTTGATTCGGCATCATTCCACAACCGTTGTGGAAATCCGGCAGGACCCGGCGCTGTTGCTCGCCGGGCAACGAAACCTGCACTGCCATCACGATGAATGCCCCCCGCGCAGGCCACCCGTGGCAGTGCTGCCGTAGCGACCGGCGACCATGACGCTTTTTTCACCAGGACCTCATGGGCCTTGTGGCACAAGCAGTGCGAAGGTCTATCCACAGGTTTCCGCGTGCCCCGTCCACACCGGGTGTGGAAAACGCTGTATCGACCGTCTGCTGGCCGTGTGCCCCGCACGCGCGCTACCCTTGTCCTCCCTGAATACACTGCGGTGGAAGGCGTCCGCCCCACCCCAAGCAATGAAAAGCATCGATCATCGAGACTTCACCCTGTCGCCGGAAGACAACGAGCGACTGGCCAACCTGTGCGGCCCCTTCGACGGGCACCTGCGCCAGATCGAGCTGAAGCTCGGCGTGGAGATCGCAAATCGTGGCTTCGTGTTCCGCATCAGCGGCCCCAACGAAGCCATCGTCGAGGCGCAGAAGCTGGTTGAAGCGCTGTACGCCGAAGCCGGCGAAACGACCTTCGACAACCACGCCATCCACCTGCGCCTGGCGCAGGCCAATGTCGAGCAGATCGCCGAGCGTTCCTACGAAGCGCAGGAGGTTGCGATCAAGGTCAAGCGCGGCACGGTGCGCGGCCGCGGCGCCAACCAGGGCCGCTACCTCCACCAGATCGCCACCCACGACATCAACTTCGGCATCGGCCCCGCCGGCACCGGCAAGACCTTCCTGGCCGTGGCCAGCGCGGTCGAGGCCCTGAATGAATCGCGGGTGCAGCGCCTGATCCTGGTGCGCCCGGCGGTGGAGGCCGGCGAGAAGCTGGGCTTCCTGCCCGGCGACCTGAGCCAGAAGGTCGATCCCTACCTGCGACCGCTGTACGACGCCCTGTACGAGATGATGGGCGTGGAAAAGGTGGTCAAGCTGCTGGAGAAGAACGTCATCGAGATCGCGCCGCTGGCCTACATGCGCGGCCGCACGCTCAACGATGCGTTCGTGATCCTGGACGAAGCACAGAACACCACCATCGAGCAGATGAAGATGTTCCTGACCCGCCTGGGCTACGGCTCCACTGCGGTGGTCACCGGTGACCTGACCCAGACCGACCTGCCCAAGCACGTGAAGTCCGGCCTGCGCGACGCCATCGACGTGCTGCGTGAGGTCGAGGGCGTCAGCTTCACCTTCTTCGAATCCCGTGACGTGGTCCGCCACCCGCTGGTCGCGCGCATCGTGAGCGCGTACGACCGCCGCGACCTGCATCAGATCCAACCTGGAGCAACTCCATGACCCGTGGTCCCGTGCGATTGGACGTCGCCGTCAGCTATGCCCTGCCGCGCGCCGGCCTGCCGGCGGCAGTGAGCTTCCGCAAGTGGGTGGCCGCCGCGTTGAAGGGCCGCATCCGCGAGGCCGATCTGGCCATCCGCGTGGTCGATGCCAAGGAAGGACAGTCACTGAACCGCCATTACCGCGGCAAGGACTACGCCACCAACGTGCTCAGCTTCCCGGCCGAAGTGCCCGAAGGCCTGCCCAAGGGCGTCAAATTCCCGCTGCTGGGTGACCTGGTGATCTGTGCTCCGGTCGTGGCACGGGAGGCCGATGAACAGAGCAAGGCGCTCAATGCCCATTACGCGCATCTGACCGTGCACGGCGTGCTGCACCTGCTCGGCTGGGACCACGAGGACGACAAGGAAGCCGAGGCGATGGAGCAGCTGGAGCGGGAAATCCTGGCCGAACTGGGCATCGACGATCCATACGCGGGCGAGCGCTGAGCGGGCCACAGCCCGTCGCCAGGAACACGAGAGGAACAAGGATGACCTCGGGAAACAGCTCAATGATGTTTGTGATCGGCGCCACCTTGTTCGCCATGCTGCTGGTGCTGGGCGCGTATGCCTTGCGCCGCATCAGTGCCCGCGAACCCAGCGGCAGGCACTGGCTGCTGCGCAGCCTGGCCCTGCTCTCGCCCGTGTGCCTGCTGGCCGGGCTGGCGATCGGCATGATCGGCCCGCACCTCAGCGGACGGTTGGAACCGGCCCATCTCCCCGGTCTGCTTGAAACGTCGATGGTGCTGACGCTGGTGGGTGCACTGACCCTTCCGCTCCTGTGGCGGATGATCGTGCACCGCCGCCTGGGCCGCCCCGTGAACTCGCTCCCGTTCTTCCACGCCAGCCGTACCTCGCTGCTGGTGCTGTTCGTGCTGGCTGTGATCTACATGAAAGTGGCCAGGACCGCCGCAGCGGAACTGATGCCCTGGCTGACCAGCCCGGGCCTATGGCCGGCGGTGGCGCGCATCGCGGGGCAATCGATGCAGGTCGCCATGCTTGCGGTCGTGCTGACCCTCTCACTGATGGTCGTGCGGCGGGCGATGACTGGTTTCCTGCGCCTTCTCACCGGGCTGTTCAGGCGCTCGCCGGGGCTATGATGGCGGCCCTTCGCCTGCGGAAACCGACCGTGTCACTGCGCTGCTGCCTGCCCCTGCTCTGTGCCCTCGCCGCTCCCTCCGCCTTCGCCACCAGCCTGGACCTGCCGGCCCTGATCGAATGCCGCCAAGGCGTGGCCGAGCAGGCCGCGCTGGCGCCGCTGCTGGCCGATCCGCTGAAGGCCGTGGCCCAGGGCCTGCAACCGCTGCCGCAGGGCAACCAGTTCATGAGCGAGTTCCGGCTGGCCGGCCCGATCACCGTCTTCGGCCAACAGACCGAGCGGGTGGCGGTGGCCGGCGCCAGCATCATGGCGGTGCTCGACCAGGCCGACCCACGCCCGCTGGCCAAACGGCTGGAATTGGAGACCGGCTACGACCAGGACGGCAAGTTCATGGCCGGCCGCGAACTGGTCAGCCGCGACGTGACCGACCCGAAGACCGGCGAGGCCCAGATCGAGTCGATCATCCTCAGCGTCTCCACCGTGGCCTCCCACCCCGGCAAGACCCTGGCCGGCTGCACCTACAGCCTGGACCTGCCCGAGGAGGAGCCGGCCCCGGCCGCCCCCACCCCTGCCACCTGCAGTCACTGACAGGCCGTCACATCCTGCTAGACTTGGGTCAACGCCCGGCCTGCCGGGTGCCTTTTTTCCAGAGATGTCAGAAGACGACAGTAGTAGCTCCCCTGCGGAGCACAGTGAAAAGAAGCGCGGCTGGCTTGAACGCCTGACCTCCGCCTTCTCCGGCGAACCCCATACCCGCGACGAGCTGGTCGCTGTCCTGCACACCGCGCAGGAAGAGGGTCTGATCGCCGCCGATACCCTGAAGATGATGGAAGGCGCCATTTCGGTGGCCGAGCTGACCGTGGGAGACGTGATGATTTCGCGCTCGCAGATGGTCTCGCTGCCGGTTGAAGCGCCCTTCCTGGAACTGATGAAGCAGGTGGTCGAATCCGGCCATTCGCGCTTCCCGGTACACGGCGAGAACAAGGACGACATCCTTGGCATCCTGCTGGCCAAGGACCTGCTGCGCGGCGTGGTTGCCGACAACGGCCCGGCCAACGTGCGCGAGCTGCTGCGCCCGGCGGTGCTGATCCCGGAAGCGAAGAAGCTCAACGTGCTGCTGAAGGAATTCCGCCTGTCGCGCAACCACATGGCCATCGTGGTCGACGAGTACGGCGGTGTCGCCGGCCTGGTCACCATCGAGGACGTGCTGGAACAGATCGTCGGCGAGATCGACGATGAGCATGACGAGGCCGAGGATCCGTCCGCGCAGATCGCCATCCAGTCCGACGGCCAGTACGTGGTCGACGCGCTGACCCCGATCGGCGACTTCAACGAGCGCTTCGGCGCGACGTTCTCCGACGAGGACTACGACACCATCGGCGGCCTGGTCACCGAGGCCGTGGGCCATCTGCCGGAAGTCGGTGACGAGCTGGCGCTGGATCGCTTCATGTTCCGCGTGGCCCGCGCCGATGCGCGCCGGGTACAGGCCTTCCACGTGACCGTGCTGCCGCCGGACGCGCAGGACGACGCTTGAAGCGCCGCGGCCTGATCCTCATGGTGTGGCTGGCACTGTGCGTGCTGGCCATGGCCCTGCCGCTGGCCGCCTTCGCGCAGCCGGTCGCAGCCTCACCTGCCGTACCCGCGACCAACGCTGAAGCCCCTGCCCCGCGCATCGGCGTGGTGACCATGCAGCCGGGCACCGTGTTCTTCGAACGCTTCGGCCACGACGCCATCGTCGTGGTCGATCCGGTCAGCGGCGAGGCAACCTCGTACAACTTCGGCTACTTCGATCCGTCCGAGGACGATTTCATCAGCCGCTTCGCACGCGGCGACATGATGTATTACCTGGTGGCGCTGCCGTTGCAGCAGGACCTGTCGTACTACGACGAGACCGGCCGTGGCGCCAGCGTGCAGTGGCTGGACCTGCGCCCGGACCAGGCGCGTGCGCTGGCCGCCGACCTGGCCGAGCGGGCCAAGCCGGAAAACGCGCGCTACCACTACGATTACTACACCGCCAACTGCGCCACGATGGTGCGCGACACGGTGGACAAGGCACTGGGCGGCGGCCTGCAGTCACAGCTGTCGGGGCGCTCGCGCGGCAACACCTACCGCAGTGAATCGGTCCGCCTGGCGTCGCCGGCACCGTGGATGTGGCTGGGCTTCGATGTCGGCCTTGGGCCATTTGCCGACCAGCCGCTGTCGCGCTGGCAGGAAGCCTTCGTGCCGATGCGCCTGGCCGATGCGCTGCGCCAGGCACGCAACAGCGATGGCCGTCCGCTGGTGCAGTCCGAACAGGAACTGCTGCCGCATCGTATCGATCCGGAGCCGAAGGAATTCGCGCGCCGCTGGTGGCCGTGGCTGCTGCTCGGGCTGATCGTGGCCGGCGGCGTGCTGGCGCTGCGCAACCGCCCGCGCCTGCTGGCCGGGCTGGCCCTGCCGTTCTGGCTGCTGTGCGCCCTGTTTGGTGGCGTGCTGGTGTTCCTGTGGGGCTTCAGCATCCACTACGCCGCATGGGCCAACCGCAACCTGCTGTTGCTCTCGCCGCTGGCCGTGCTGCTGTTGCCGGGTGCAATCGCCCTGCTGCGCCGTCGCGTGCCAGGCCGCATGTTCAGGATCGTGTTGTGGCTGCTGGCGGTACAGGCGGTGGCCGCGCTGGTACTGCACTGGCTGAGCCTGCAGGCACAGTACAACGTGCAGTGGATCGTGCTGCTGCTGCCCGTCCACGTCGCGCTGGCATGGGTGCTGGGGCGTACTCCTCACTTGTCCAAAACACAGCCCTGACGCACGATGGCGGGCATGTCATTGCCCGCCTCTGCTGCCGCGCCCGCCTCGGCCAACCCCGCCTGCGTCATCAACTGCGTCCACTACGATGACGAGGGCAAACGCCACGACATCACCCTGGACGCCATCAGCGATGTCATTGCCAGTGGCAACGGCTTCGTCTGGGTCGGCCTGTACGACCCCAATGATGATGTGCTGTTGAAACTGCAGGAAGAGTTCTGCCTGCACGACCTGGCCATCGAGGATGCGCGCAACGCGCACCAGCGGCCCAAGGTCGAGACCTACGGCAATTCCATGTTCGTGGTGGTGACCACCGCGCAGATGGTCGACGAGCGCATCCAGTACGGCGAAACCCATGCCTTCCTCGGCCCGCGCTTCCTGGTGACGGTACGCCATGGCGCTTCGCTGTCCTATGCCCCGGTGCGTGCGCGGGTGGAACGCGAGCCGCAGCTGCTGAAGATGGGCCCGTCGTACTGCCTGTACGCGGTGACCGACTTCGTGGTCGACAACTACCTGCCCATCGTGCACCGCTTCCGCGACACCCTGGAGCTGCTGGAGAAGGACATCTTCGCCGACACCTACAAGCGCAGCACGGTGGTGCGGCTGTACGAGCTCAAGCGCGAGCTGAACAAGATGCGGATGGCGGTGGCGCCGCTGCAGGATGTGCTGGCGCAGCTGCGCCGCTACCAGGGCGAGCTGATCCCCGACGAAGTGAAGCTGTACATCCGCGACGTCCACGACCACGCAGTACGCATCAGCGATGTGATCGACACCCTGCGTGAGATGCTCGGCACCGCGCTGAGCGTGAACCTGTCGCTGGTGACGCTGGCGCAGGGCGAGACGGTCAAGCGGCTGGGTGCATGGGCCGCGCTGCTGGCGGCGCCGACGCTGATCACCAGCTGGTACGGCATGAACTTCAGCCACATGCCGGAGTTGAGCGAGCCGTGGTCGTACCCGCTGATGATCGTGGGCGTGGGCGGTGTGTGCGTGGGGCTGTACCGGTTGTTCAAGCGCGCGAAGTGGTTGTAGGGCGTATCGACCAACGGTCGATACCCACCAGGCACGGGGGGCGTCGATACCCACCAGGCACGTGGGCATCGATACCCACCAGGCACGTGGGCATCGATACCCACCAAACCGGTAGGCCACGACCGTGGGTCGTGGCGAATGACCCGCTTCTGGTAGTGCCGGCCGCTGGCCGGCAACCAGGCAATGCCGGCCAGCGGCCGGCACTACCGTTCGGAATCAAGCCACGTAGACGGTCTTGATGTTCATGAACTCATGGATGCCGTGGTCGGCCAGCTCCCGGCCGAAACCGGACTGTTTGCTGCCGCCGAACGGCAACCGTGCGTCGCTCTTGACGATGGCGTTGACGAACGCGGCACCGCATTCCATGCGCTGCGCGAAACGTTCGCCGCGCACCGGATCGCGCGTCCACACGCTGCCGCCCAGGCCGAAGCGGGTGTCGTTGGCCACGCGCAGTGCCTCGGCCTCGTCAGCGACACGGATCACCGCAGCCACCGGCCCGAACAGCTCCTCGTCGTAGGCCGGCATGCCCGGGCCGACCTGATCGAGCACGGTGGCCGGATAGCCGGCATGTGTACCCGCAATCGGCTCACCACCCAGCAGTACCCGCGCACCCTTGGCCACGCTGGCCTGCACCTGCTTGTGCAGTTCGTCACGCAGATCGGCACGGGCCATCGGCGCCAGCGTGGTACCGCGCTCGTCCGGATCACCGTACTGGCGCTCGCCCGCGGCTTCCACGAAGCGCCGGGTGAACTCATCGGCCACCGCCTCGACCACGATGAAGCGCTTGGCTGCGATGCAGGTCTGCCCGCTGTTATCGAAGCGCGACTTCACCGCCGCCGCCACGGTCTTGTCGAGGTCGGCATCGTCGAGCACCACGAAGGCATCGCTGCCACCCAGCTCCATCACCGACTTCTTCAGCTGGCTGCCCGCGTTGGACGCGATCGAGCGCCCTGCCCGCTCGCTGCCGGTCAGCGTCACCGCCTTCACCCGTGCGTCGCGCAGCACCTCGGCCGCCTGGTCGTTGTCGATGTGCAGTACATCGAACACGCCGTCAGGCAGGCCACCGTCACGGCATACCGCCAGGATCAGGTCGGCGCACTGCGGCACGTTGCTGGCGTGTTTGAGCAGGGCCACGTTGCCTGCCATGAACGCCGGGGCGAGGAAACGAAACACCTGCCAGATCGGGAAATTCCACGGCATCACCGCGAACACGCAGCCGATCGGCTCGTAGCGCACATAGCTGCGCTGGGCTTCGGTGTCGATCAGCTGCGGCTTGAGGTAGTCGGCAGCATGGTCGGCGTAGTACTCGCAGGCCGCCGCGCACTTGTCGACCTCGGCCAGCGCTTCGGCCTTGAGCTTGCCCATCTCATGGGTCATCGCCTGCTGCAGATCGTCACGGCGCGCGCGTAGTTGCGCGGCGATCCGGCGCAGGATGGCACCGCGATCCTGCAACGAGTGATCAGCCCAGCCGGGGAAGGCATCGGCTGCGGCCTGCAGGCGTTGCTCGATGTCGGCAGCACCCATCAGTTCATGGCAGTAGGTCACCTGGCCGGTGGCCGGGTCGACAATCTCGACGGTCATGCGGGGTCTCCATCTGGTAGACCCCCATTGTGCGCCGCCGGCCGTGAGCCAGATGTTGCCGACGCTGTCGACAAACCGTGTGCTCAGCCGTTGTCCTGGCGTGCCAGCTGCAGGTCGCGCTGGCGCCGTTTCTCGGCACGCGCGTTGATGTACCAGCCGATCACGGCGGCGATCGATACCGCCGACACCAGCAGCGTGGCCAGTGCATTGATCTTCGGGCTGATGCCCATGCGCACCGAGGCGAACACCTTCATCGGCAGCGTGGTCGAGCCCGGCGTGGCGACGAAGCTGGCCACCACCACGTCATCCAGCGACAGGGTGAACGCCAGCAGCCAACCGGCCACCAGCGCCGGCGCGATGATCGGCAGGGTGATGCGCCCGAACACGGTCAGCCGGCTCGCGCCCAGGTCCATCGCCGCTTCCTCCAGCGACAGGTCCATTTCCTGCAGGCGCGAGGACACCACCACGGTGACGAAGCACAGGGTGAAGGTGACGTGGGCGATCCAGATGGTGGTCAGGCCACGCGCCGGGAAGCCGGGAATCGCACCCATCGAGGCCAGCAGCGCCATCAGCGAGAAGCCGAGGATCACATCCGGCATCACCAGCGGCGCGGTCACCAGTGCGCCGAACAGCGGCTTGCCACGGAAGCGCTTGAAGCGCGTCATCACCATCGCCGCCAGCGTGCCCAGCACGGTGGCGGTACAGGCGGTCCAGAACGCCACCACCAGGCTGGTCCACATCGCATCCATCAGCGCGCGGTCGGCGAACAGGTCGCTGTAGGCGCGGGTGGAGAACCCGGCCCAGACCATCGCCAACCGCGAGCTGTTGAACGAATAGAACATCAACAACAGGATCGGCAGGTACAGGAAGGCGAAGCCGAGCAGCAGCACGCCCAGCCCGAGGCCCTTTGCGTTACGCGGGCTCATGCCTGCTTCCCTTCCAGCAGGCGCTGCTGGGAACGGTTGAACAGCAGGATCGGCACCAGCAGCAACAGGATCATCGCCACCGCCATCGCCGAGGCGCCCGGCCAGTTGCGGTTGTTGAAGAACTCGTTCCACAGCTGGCGGCCCACCATCAGCGTCTCCGAGCCACCCAGCATTTCCGGGATCACGAATTCACCAATGGCCGGAATCATCACCAGCATGCAGCCGGCGATGATGCCCGCCTTGGACAACGGCAGGGTGATGCGCAGGAACGCCTGCCACGGCTTGGCACCAAGGTCGTAGGCGGCTTCCAGCAGGCGGTGGTCATGCTTGACCAGATTGGCGTACAGCGGCAGCACCATGAACGGCAGATAGCAGTAGACGATGCCGATATAGGCGGCGGTCGGGGTGTCGATCAACTGCAGTTTCGGCAGGCCCATCGACGTCATCAGCGTCTGCAGGCCGGTGAACTGCAGGAACTGGTCGAGCAGGCCGTTGCGGTCCAGGATCGCCTTCCATGCATACACGCGGATCAGGAACGAGGTCCACGACGGCAGCACCACCAGCATCATCGCCACGTTGCGCGCGGCCGGCGACAGGCGGGCGATGGCGTAGGCCATCGGGTAGCCGATCAGCAGGGTCAGGAAGGTCGAGATCGCCGCGATCTTGATCGAGCTCAGGAACGCCTGCGCATAGATCGAATCGCGGAACAGCGCCAGGTAGTTTTCCAGGTTCAGCTTCAGCGAGAAGCCGCCATCGGCGTACTGCAGCAGCCAGGTGTACGGCGGCGAGCCGACCCGGCTGAGCGAGAAGCTGATCATCAGCACGATCAGGAACGGCACTGCGAAGAACAGCAGCAGCCACAGATACGGAATGCCGATCACCGTGGCACGCAGCCCCGGCAACCAGCGCTTCAGGCCGGCGACGCTCATGAGGTCAGCACCACGCCGTCGTTGTCGCGCCAGTGCACCCACACCTCGTCGCCCCAGGTGAGGCCATCACTGGCCCAGCGCTGCGAGTTGGCGAAGTTGGCCAGTACCTTGGCACCGCTGGGCAGGCGCACGTGGTACACCGAGTGGCTGCCGAAGTAGGCAATGTCCTCGATCACGCCCTGCGCCTTGTTGGTGTGCCCTTCCGGCTCGTCCTTGCCGATCATCACCTTCTCCGGGCGCAGCGCGAACGCGACCGGCTGCCCTTCATAGCCGGTGATGCCATGGGCGATGTAGATCGGCGCCGGGAACAGCGGCGAGCGCACGGTCACGTACTCGGGAAGGTCCTCGTCGATCACCCCGTCGAACAGGTTGACCGAACCGATGAACTCGGCGACGAAGCGGTTGGCCGGCTGCTCGTAGACCTCGTCCGGCTTGCCGACCTGCTGGATCCAGCCGGCATCCATCACCGCGATGCGGGTGGCCATGGTCATCGCTTCTTCCTGGTCGTGGGTGACCATCACGCAGGTCACACCCGACGATTCGATGATGCTGACCAGTTCCAGTTGCATCTGCGAGCGCAGTTTCTTGTCCAGCGCGCCCATCGGCTCGTCCAGCAACAGCAGCTTCGGCCCTTTGGCCAGCGACCGCGCCAGCGCCACGCGCTGCTGCTGGCCGCCGGACAGCTGGTGCGGCTTACGCTTGCCCAGGTGGCCCATCTGCACCAGGTCGAGCATCTCGCCGACGCGCTTGCTGATCGCGTCCTTACCCAGGCCATCCTGCTTCAGGCCGAAGGCAATGTTCTGCTCGACCGTCATGTGCGGGAACAGGGCATAGGACTGGAACATCATGTTGACCGGCCGCTGATACGGCGGCAGCGCGTCCAGACGCTGGCCGTCGAGGGTGATGCTGCCCTTGGTGGGCGTCTCGAAGCCGCCCAGGCAGCGCAGCAGGGTCGATTTGCCACTGCCGGAGCCACCGAGCAGGGCAAAGATCTCGCCCTTGCGCACGTCCAGATTGACGTCGTCAACGGCGACGAAACCGTCGAATTCCTTGCGCAGGTCACGAATGGAGAGATAGCCGGGCGCACCGGTCGTGTCGACGACGGTGGCTACCGGCTGGGCTTCAACGGGCATGGGGGCTCCGGGAGCGGGCGGTGGACAGCGGCCGCCATTCTAACGGCCGGGGGGCCCAGGGGATATGACGGCGGCAGGCGGAAGCGGCCGCTGGCCAGCCCCGGGGGCCCTGGGAGTGTCGGTTTTCCCCCGCCATGGTGGCCTGTCCGCGCAAAGGCCCGGGCTCCCCTGGACGCCCCTGCGGTCGTCCCGGCCAGACACCACAGGCGACGCCTCGATCTGCAACGTTTTTCAGAACCGGATCTGTTGAAGGCCCGGGGCATTCCCCGCGCAATGGCCCGGATCAAGCCCCTGCATGGACCCATCCTGGTGACTTCCCCGGACCGCCCCTCCCCTTTCCCGCCCCGAATGCCGGGCACCCTGCCTGCAACGC